>NZ_JABUZE010000135.1:0-83394 GCF_014897805.1 Halomonas sp. 3F2F | reverse complement strand
TTCAGGTGTCCGGGGTTGCCGGCTTCGCCGGGCAAACAAAAAACGCCGCCCATTAGGGCGGCGTTTTTCAAGACTATCAACTACTTAATTAGTCTTGGCCCATCTGCTGTTTGATTAGATCACCGATAGTGGTCGGACCACCTGCTTCCGGCTCTTGATCACGCAGCTTCTTCAGATTTTGACGAGTATCATCTTGCTCTTTCGCTTTAACCGACAGACTGATCTGACGGCTCTTACGATCAACGCTTACGATACGCGCTTCAATGCTATCGCCTTCATTCAGCACGTTACGGGCATCTTCAATGCGATCAGCACTGATTTCAGACGCCTTGAGGATAGCAACAACATCAGTCGCTAGCTCAACGTGTGCTTCTTTGGCATCAACTTCTACGATACGGCCTGTAACGATGCTACCTTTGTCGTTAACCGACAGATATTCAGCTACTGGATCGGAATCCATTTGCTTAATACCTAAGGAGATACGCTCACGCTCAGGATCGATTGAAAGAATAACGGCTTCAGCTTCGTCACCTTTCTTGAAGTTACGGACGGCTTCTTCGCCAGTTTCTGTCCAAGAGATATCGGACAGGTGAACCAGACCATCAATACCGCCTTCAAGGCCGATAAAGATACCGAAGTCAGTGATTGACTTGATGGTACCTGAAACACGGTCGCCCTTGTTGTATTCAGCGTTGAAAGTTTCCCATGGGTTAGCAGTACACTGCTTGATACCCAGAGAAATACGACGACGCTCTTCATCGATGTCAAGAACCATAACGTCAACATCGTCGCCCACTTGGACAACTTTAGACGGATGGATATTCTTGTTAGTCCAGTCCATTTCTGAAACGTGAACCAGACCTTCGACGCCCTCTTCCAGCTCAGCAAAGCAGCCGTAGTCAGTCAGATTAGTGACAACTGCGTGCACTTTGGTGCCTTCCGGGTAACGGTCTTTGATGTTGACCCAAGGATCTTCACCCAGCTGCTTAAGACCTAGTGATACGCGGTTACGCTCACGGTCAAACTTCAGCACTTTGACGTTGATTTCGTCGCCAACAGCAACGATTTCGGACGGATGCTTGATGCGCTTCCACGCCATATCAGTGATGTGCAGCAGACCATCAACGCCGCCGAGATCAACGAAGGCACCGTAATCAGTCAGGTTCTTAACGATACCTTTGATTTGCTGACCTTCCTGCAGGGTTGCCAGCAGTGCTTCACGCTCAGCACTGTTTTCAGCTTCCAATACAGCACGACGCGAAACAACGACGTTGTTGCGCTTCGGGTCAAGCTTGATGACTTTGAAGTCTAGCTCTTTGTTTTCCAGGTGCGCAGTATCACGAACCGGACGAACGTCAACCAGAGAGCCCGGCAAGAAGGCACGGATAGAGTCGACGTCGACGGTGAAGCCGCCTTTGACCTTACCGTTGATCACGCCCTTGACGACTTCGTCTTTCTCGAAGGCTGCTTCCAGAATCTTCCAAGCTTCTGCGCGCTTGGCTTTTTCACGGGACAGACGCGTTTCACCGAAGCCATCTTCTACGGCTTCAAGTGCAACGTGCACGTCGTCACCGATAGCGATGGTCAGTTCACCGTTCTCATCGCGGAATTGTGACGCAGGGATCTGACCTTCAGATTTCAGACCAGCGTTAACGGTAACCCAGTCACCGTCAATGTCGACAACCTGAGCCGCGACAATTGCGCCTGGCTCCATGTTGATGTCGTTAAGAGACTGTTCAAACAGTTCAGCAAAGCTTTCGCTCATGGTTTTCCTACGTGATCAACGTTGTTGAGGCATAAATGCCTTCTCCGTACCACCAGCAAGTACGGGCCTAATGTCATTCAGCTTTTGGAGGTGTTAGCGCTGGTTAGACCTGACCGGGCTCTCTGATATGGAGTTATCGCCCTGCCACGTCGTGACACCTTTCCAAAAACGCCGCAAGGGAGAATCAACTGCCGCTTACTATGCCACGTTGGTCTAGTAATTCGGTCAACTGATCAACCACTTCCGGTATGCTCAGGCATGTGGTATCAAGCGTTATGGCATCATCTGCCGGCTTGAGAGGAGCCACACTGCGCTGCGTATCGCGTGCATCGCGTGCCTGAATCTCCTTTAAAAGACTCGATAGACTAGCATCCACCCCGGCTTCCTGCAACTGTAGATGCCTACGCCGAGCCCGCTCCTGCGCACTTGCAGTCAGAAAAATTTTTAATGGCGCATCAGGGAACACGACGGTTCCCATATCACGGCCGTCGGCTACCAGGCCTGGCGGTTGTTGAAAATCTCGCTGACGCTGAAGCAATGCTTCACGAACTTGCGGTAGCGCCGCCACACGGGATGCGCGCTCACCAGCCTGCTCTGTGCGTATCGCTCGGGAAACGTCTTCACCTTCTAAAAGCGTTTGAGATTGCCCACCTTGTACTGGGAAAGCGACATCAAGCTGCGCAGCAAGCAATGCCAACGACGCCTCATCATCCAACGCCACATTATGCTTTAAAGCTGCCTGAGCAGTAAGCCGATAAAGCGCCCCACTGTCTAACAGGTGCCACCCCAGGCGTTCGGCGACCAACCCACTGATGGTGCCTTTACCTGCACCACCTGGTCCGTCAATCGTTAGCACAGGGGCGTTAATCGGCATTAGCTCCCTCCACACTTACCTGCATGCCGATACGCTGCGCCAAGGTCACAAAATCAGGGAAAGAAGTGGCCACATTAGCGCAGTCATCAATAATAATCTCATCGCTTGCACGCAAAGAGGCTATTGCAAACGCCATGGCAATACGGTGATCACCTAAGCTATCAATACGACCACCGCCATAGCTCGCCACGGCATCGTCAGCATTGCCAACAATATCAATACCATCTTCAACAACTGTGTGTTCAACGCCTAGTATCGCCAGCCCATCGGCCATTGCCTGAATCCGATCAGACTCTTTGACCCGCAGCTCTTCAGCACCGCGCAAGCGCGTTTTGCCTTGCGCGTTAGCAGCCGCGATAAATAGTGCAGGGAATTCATCAATGGCAAGCGGTACTTGATCAACCGGGATATCAATCCCTTTTAATGGCGCATAGCGAATACGGATATCCGCCACCGGCTCACCGCCTACCTCGTGCTCATTTTCAAGCGTTAAGTCAGCGCCCATCAGGCTGAGGATGTTAATCACACCAACGCGCGTAGGGTTGATACCCACGTGCTCAAGGGTAATGTCAGCCCCTGGCGTAATTGCCGCAGCGACGAGGAAGAACGTGGCAGAAGAAATATCAGAAGGGACATCTATCGGGCCTGCCGTCAGCTTACCGCCACCTTGAAGCCAGCAAGTATCGCCCTCGCGCGAGACCTCGTAGCCAAAACCATTAAGCATACGCTCGGTGTGATCGCGAGTAGGCGCTGGCTCACGCACGCGAGTTTCACCTTCGGCGTACATACCGGCTAACAGCAAGCAGGATTTCACCTGCGCACTGGCCATGGGCATGTCGTAGTAAATACCCTGCAATGCGGCGCCACCTTTGATCCTGAGTGGCGGGCGGCCACCTTCAGCGGTGTCGATAGTCGCACCCATCAAACGCAGAGGGTCAGCAACACGCCCCATTGGCCGCTTGGTTAACGACTCGTCACCGGTTAGCTCACTATCAAACGCTTGGCCTGCCAATAATCCCGCAAACAGGCGCATGGCAGTACCTGAATTACCCACGTACAGCGGGCCTGCCGGGGCTTTCAAGCCATGCATCCCTACGCCATGAATAGTAACCCGCCCCTGATATGGCCCTTCAATGGCAACACCCATTTCACGAAAAGACTGCAGTGTTGCAAGACTGTCCTCACCTTCAAGAAACCCTTTAACCTCGGTGACTCCCTCCGCCAGAGCACCCAGCATAATGGAGCGATGGGACATTGATTTATCGCCCGGCACGCGCAGACGGCCTTGCGCCTGGCCGCCCGGCTGCACCCGATAAGTCACTTTACCGTGTGGTTGCATATGATATTCCGCCTGATAGCTGGTTTTATTCAATAACGTATCGAAATAATGGCGTGCATGACTGGCACGATCAAACGTTGCAATAAGGGCATCGCTATCGCCACTTTCCACCGCCTTCCGCAGCCGAGCGAGCCCCGCCTCAAAATCATCTAACGACGACAAGACGGCGTCCCGGTTGGCAATAAAGATATCTCGCCACATAACAGGATCGCTGCCCGCGATACGGGTAAAATCACGAAACCCACCGGCTGCATAGCGAAAAATTTCTAACCGCTCGTCTTGACGTGCCAGCGTATCGACCAACGAAAATGCCAGCAAATGCGGCAAATGACTGGTACGTGCCAACACTTGGTCGTGCCGCTCTACACTCATTTGCAGTACGTCTGCGCCAGCGGCACACCACAACGCCTCAACCCGTGCAAGCGCTCCTGCGTCGACATTCGGCTCCGGCGTTAGTATCACTTTGTGATTGATATAGAGGGCGGAGTCTGCTGCAGCAACACCACTTTTTTCAGAGCCTGCAATAGGATGACCTAGCACCACTGAAGGGGGCACCTCCCCGAAGGCACGCACAGCACAGTCACGGATCGTCGCTTTCGTGCTGCCCACATCGGTAATCACCACGTTTTTAGACGCACGGTGAAGCGAACCAGCCAGGGTGGTCATCACACTCTCCATGGCCAATACCGGTACGGCCAAAATCACCATAGAGACGTCATCAAGCAGTTCTGCTAGCTGCGAACCGCCATGATCTATCAACCCTAAATCAATCCCCAAGGCGATTTCTGACGCATTGGAGTCACACGCTGAAATATGCCCTTTGAAACCTGAATGCCGTAGCGCGGCGGCCAGCGACCCTCCGATCAAGCCAAGGCCAACAATCAGTAGGTGCGACTCTTGGCAAGATGACCGAACGCCAGCGCTAGATGCCAACGCTTGCACAGCACACTCCGTCACAGCACGCCTAGAGGATAGGAGCCAAGCACACGCAGCTCAGAAGCACGTAGTCTTACTTCTTCGAGCACTGCCGCTACCTGCGGCTCATCCCGATGCCCTTTGAAATCGATAAAGAACACATAATTCCAAACACCAGTCCGCGAAGGCCGTGTTTCGATCCGCGTTAAATCAATACGGTGACGATGGAACGGTTCCAGCAGATCATGCAATGCACCGGGCTGGTTACGCATAGCGACAACAATTGAGGTTTTATCCTCGCCAGATATCGGCACATCTTGATTACCAATAATCAGAAAGCGCGTGGAATTATCAGGGCGATCTTCAATCTTTTCGGCAATGCGCTCTAAACCATACAGCTTGGCCGCCATATCTCCGGCAATTGCTGCACTGTGCCACTCTGTCTTGACCAGCTTTGCAGCTTCTGCGTTAGAGGAAACAGGCACCCGCTCAGCGTGGGGATAGTGAGCATCAAGCCATTTACGGCACTGGCCAAACGACTGCGGATGGGAATAGATGCGTGAAACCTTATCCCGACGCGTGGTTTCACTAATTAGCAGGTGGTGGTGAATGCGTAGCACCACTTCACCGCAGATCTTGATAGACGAGTCCATAAAGGTGTCGAGCGTATGATTGACAACCCCTTCGGTGGAGTTCTCTACCGGCACCACCCCATAATGAACAGCACCTGCCTCTACTTCACGAAAGACTTCATCAATCGCTGCCATCGGCATGCTGACAGCGCTCTCACCAAAGTGCTTAAGCGCCGCCTGCTGAGTAAATGTACCCTCTGGGCCTAGGTAGGCAACTTTGACTGGCTGTTCCAGCGCAAGGCACGCCGACATAATCTCGCGAAACAACCTCGCCATCTCTTCTGAGTCTAGCGGGCCTGGATTCAACGACATAATGCGGCGCAGCACCTGCGCCTCCCGCTCAGGACGATAAAATACGGCATCTTTATCTTGAGCAAGCTTAACGTGTGCCACCTGCTGGGCGCAGTTGGCGCGCTCACTAATCAAGCGCAGAATATCGCCATCCAACTGGTCGATACGTTGACGTAAGTCGTCTAATTTAATTGGCGTATCGGACATGATGGTTAGCCTCTTCGTTGTTCAAAATCCGCCATAAAGGCGATTAGCGCGTCAACGGCCTCTTCAGGCACAGCGTTATATAAACTCGCACGCATGCCGCCAACACTACGATGGCCCTTTAGGTTAAGAAGCCCCGCCTCGTCAGCTTCTTGCAGGAATACGCTGTCTAAACTGCTATCGGCTAGCACAAACGGAACATTCATGCGGGAACGGTTACGGCTGGCAATCGGATTAGTATAAAAATCACTGGCATCAATAGCGGCGTAAAGCTTCTGCGCTTTGCGCCGGTTAATGTCATCCATCACCTCTAAGCCACCGATATCATCTTTTAACCACTGGAAAACAAGGCCAGCCAAGTACCATGCAAACGTTGGCGGCGTGTTGACCATAGAGCCTGCGTCCGCAAGCATTTGATAGTCAAACAGCGACGGAATGGAGCTAGGCGCTTTGCCGAGCAAGTCATCACGAATAGCGACCAAGGTTAAGCCAGCCGGGCCAATGTTTTTCTGAGCCCCCGCGTAAATCACTCCAAACTGCGTCACATCAATAGGGCCGGACAGAATGTTCGACGACATATCGCAAACCAAAGGTACATCCGCGCCATCTGCACGTTGCACCCTTGGCGTGTAGTCGAACTCTAAGCCACCGATGGTTTCATTTGAGGTGTAATGCAAATAGGCGGCATCGCTGCTAATCGCCAATGCATGTTCATCAGGCACCGCTGTATGACCATTGACTTCACTGCACGCTGCCATATGACAGCTAAACCCTAACCGCCGGGCTTCACTAATCGCCTTTTTACCCCAAATGCCCGTTTGGATAAAATTGGCGCTTCCCCCTTGTCCAAGCAAATTCATCGGCAGCATCGCAAACTGCATGCTGGCTCCGCCCTGCAAGAAGAGCACTTTGTAATTACTGGGAATATCCAGCAAATGACGCAGGTCTGCTTCTGCTCGATCAGCAATAGCGACAAATTCATCACTGCGATGACTCATCTCCATTACAGACAAGCCACGCCCTTGAAAGTCCAGCAGTTCGTTGCGCGCACGTTCAAGCACGGCAACAGGCAGGGCCGCTGGCCCTGCACAAAAGTTATAATGACGTGTCATCGGTTCCCTGTTCCTGTTCGCCATCGTCAGCGTTATCTGGCTTGCCTGGATCAACAGCATCGCTATCGACGACATCGGTATCAATCGCACCGGTGTCTAGAGCGTCTGCTTCTGAACTATCTGACTCAAGCTCATCTATTTCGGCAGGCTCATCCACACGGACAGTTTTAACTAGTTTTTCTTCTTTACCCAGGCGAATCAGCATAACGCCCTGAGTATTTCGCGAGGTCGTTGACACTTCCTCAACCCGAGTACGCACCAAGGTGCCACGATCAGTGATCAGCATCATTTCATCGCTGTCATAGACTTGCATTGCGGCCACTAGAGCGCCGTTACGCTCGCTGGTTTGCATGGCAATAACGCCCTGCCCACCACGACCACGCAGCGGGAATTCTTCTAGGCGCGTACGCTTACCGTAACCATTCTCACTGGCCGTGAGAATATAGATCTGTCCTTCCGCTTGAGCATTCTCGGCCGCGACAACCTGGTTATCAGCATCTACATCGGCGTCATCTTCTGCGTCAATTTGCTGGCTCTTAGGAATGATCAAGCTAATAACTTCAGCATCCCCCGCCAGGCGCATACCGCGCACACCACGGGCGGTACGGCCCATGGCACGCACATTGCCTTCTTCGAAGCGGATAGCCTTACCGTTAGAGGAAAGCAGCATGGCGTGATCAGAGCCAGACGTAATAGCAGCCCCCACCAAACGGTCGCCCTCTTCCAAATCAATGGCGATCAAGCCAACACTACGTGGGCGAGAGAATTGCTCAAGACTGGTACGTTTAACGGTACCTTTCGCCGTGGCAAAGAAAATGTAGTGCTCAGGATCGTAATCACGCACTGGCAAAATGGCGTTGACGGCTTCGCCTTCTTCAAGCGGTAGCATATTGACCAGCGGCTTGCCCCGAGAACCACGACTGGCGTTCGGCATCTCATACACTTTCAGCCAATACACCTTGCCTCGGTTAGAGAACAGCAGCACGGTGTCATGGGTAGATGCGACCAGCAGGTGTTCGATAACGTCTTCATCTTTCATCGCGGTGGCTGACTTACCTCGCCCACCACGGCGTTGTGCCTGATAATCAGACAACGGCTGAGTCTTGGCATAGCCTGAGCGGGAAACAGTGACCACCATATCTTCTTCAGCGATGAGATCTTCAATCGACAAATCAAGGTGGCTCGCCTGAATTTCCGTACGGCGGTCATCGCCATACTGCTCACGTACAGCATGCAGCTCTTCTCGGATCACTTCCATCAGACGGTCTGGAGAAGCCAGGATGGTCGTAAATTCCGCGATTTTCTCAAGAATCGACAGGTATTCGTCTAACAGCTTCTCGGTTTCAAGACCCGTTAGGCGATGCAGACGAAGCTCTAGAATTGCTTGAGCCTGCGCGGGCGACAATCGATATTCCGTCGCCGCCGTATTTAGACCAAACCCTTCATCTAGCTCTTCAGGCTTGCATGAGGTTGCGCCAGCGCGTTCCAGCATCGCGGTAACCTGTCCGGGCTTCCACGTTTTAGCCAACAGTTTTTCACGCGCTTCAGAGGCATTGGGAGATGCCTTAATAAGCTCGATCACTTCATCAATGTTGGAGATGGCAACTGCCAAACCTTCCAACAAATGACCACGCTCACGGGCTTTTTTCAATTCATACAAGGTACGGCGAGTAACAACTTCACGGCGGTGGCGAATAAACGCCTCAAGCATCTCTTTTATGTTCAGAGTGCGCGGCTGACCATTTTCCAGCGCCACCATGTTAATCCCAAACACATTTTGCAATTGTGTTTGCGCAAACAAGTTGTTGACGACGACATCACCCGATTCGCCGCGTTTGATCTCGATCACCACGCGCAGGCCGTCTTTATCCGACTCATCGCGGAGTTCAGCAATACCCTCGATTTTCTTCTCTTTTACCAGCTCAGCGATTTTCTCGATCAATCGCGCTTTATTCACCTGGTAAGGCAGTTCAGTGATAATAATGTGATCTCGACCACTCTTATCATCATGCTCAATCGTGTGGCAGGCACGTACATAGATACGCCCACGCCCAGTGCGGTAGGCGTCTAAAATTCCCGCGCGACCATTGATAATGCCCCCGGTAGGGAAATCCGGCCCTGGAATGTACTGCATGAGGTCATCAACGGTGAGCGTGTAATCATCAATTAACGCCAGACAACCATCGATTATTTCCCGCATATTATGGGGCGGGATATTGGTCGCCATGCCCACTGCAATCCCGGATGACCCATTGATTAACAGGTTCGGGACTTTGGTTGGTAGCACGGCAGGAATGCGTTCGGTGCCGTCGTAGTTATCGACCCAATCGACGGTGTCTTTTTCAAGATCAGCTAGCAGCTCGTGGGCAAGGCGCGCCATGCGCACCTCGGTGTAACGCATGGCGGCCGCGTTATCACCATCGATAGAACCAAAGTTACCCTGACCATCCACCAGTACGTGACGCATGGAAAAGTGCTGGGCCATACGAACGATAGTGTCATAGACCGCACTATCACCATGCGGATGGTATTTACCGATGACATCGCCGACGACACGCGCCGACTTCTTGTACGGTTTATTCCAATCGTTGCTCAGCTCGTGCATGGCAAAAAGCACGCGCCGGTGAACAGGCTTGAGGCCGTCACGCACATCGGGAAGAGCGCGACCGATAATGACACTCATCGCGTAGTCGAGGTACGACTGTTTAAGCTCGTCTTCAATATTGACGGGCAAGATTTCTCTGGCGATGTCACCCATGAAAGTCAGATCCTTTGCACTGCATTGGCACTGCGAGAGTTGAAAGCGCTTAAAAAAGCCGCCCTTGATACCACAACAAGGCGGCGCGCAGAGTCAGCACCATCATACCACTGCATAAGCACCATGGGCAGTCAGTGGCAACGGCATTACGCTTTACGCTAAAAAGGCGTCTTTATCGGCCACAAGCCCCTCAAACACCTCTCGCACGTCTCCTTCAATAGGAGCGGCCTTATTCGCCTTCACATCTAGCAGCACAAAGGTCAAATCTGCCTGAGCAACCAGTACGCCGTCTTGACGCACAATTCGATGATGGCAAATCGCGCTACGATCACCCACGTCTACTATGCCGGTCATAATCTGCAAATCATCGTTCTGAACAGCGGCCGCTCGATAATCAATATTCAAATTGACCACGACAAACGCTCGGCCTGCCTTATGAAGCTGATTTATCAGGCGCGGATGGTCATCAAAAAAAGCCCATCGCCCCTCTTCCATAAATTCAAGATAGCGCGCGTTGTTGACGTGACCGTAGCCGTCTAAATGGTAACCACGCACTCGCAGCGCAACACTGGATATTGCTGTAGACATAACACCCCCCATTTCTAAAAATCTGTTAACCATTCACAAAACTTCTCAAATCAAACACAAGTTTTAAACCAGTGCAACAACAAGGCAATCCCCTAAGGCGCTGGTAGGAAAGGCTTGGTTTCGCCATAATGTGCCACCTTTTAAATAGGATTGGTGACATGTGGTTTAAGCACCTACATTTATACCGCCTTCACGGCGCCCCTGAGCTTGACAGCGATACACTAGCGAATGCACTCGACGAGCATGCAGCCAAGCCGCTAGGCAGTGCGGATGCGCGTCGCTTAGGGTGGACAGCCCCGGCAGGACGACTGGGTGGTGGTCAGCGGCTGCATGAAATCCAAGGCCACCGACTACTTTCAGCCCTGCGCCAAGAGCGCTTGCTTCCTGCGTCTGTAGTAAAAGAGGAAGTGGACGATAAAGTCGCTGATATCGAAGCCAGCGAAGGACGCAAGGTGACGCGCAAAGAAAAAACGGCGCTGAAAGAGCAAGTCACTGAGGAACTAATGCCCCGCGCATTTGTTCGCAGTCAGAAGATCGATTTATGGTGGGATACGCGTCATCAATTAATTGGCGTCAATGCCAGCTCTCGTACACGGGCAGAAGATGTACTGGATCTTCTGCGTGAAACGCTGGGTAGCTTGAAAGTCATGCCGCTGACATCACAAACACTGCCTATCCGTGCGATGACGCAATGGCTGGGCGAAGCGGAAAGCCGCCCAGCTGATCTTGTGTTAGGGGATCAGGTTGAGTTAAAAGCCAAAGGCGATGATGGCGTGCTGCGCGCTCGCCAAGTTGATCTAGACAGCGACGAGATCCAGCAACTGCTTGAAAGCGGACGTCAAGCCAGCAAGCTCGCAGTTAGCCTGGAAGGTCGTTTAAGCTTTGTTCTGCATGATGATTTAGCGCTGAAATCATTGCGTTTTGGCGATGCATTAATAGAGGAAGCTGATCACGCAGATGATGGCGATGATGCACTTGCTCGCTTAGAAACTGATTTTATTTTGATGGCGCAGGCACTTTCTGACGATATTCCTCGCCTAATCGAGTGGCTGGGTGGTGAAGCTCAGCGCGAAGCTGCTACGCAGCCAGACGCTTAATTCAGCCGTTAGCCTGCTGATATAAACTGTTTATTTCTGCCTATATCCAACGGATCGCATGACTCATCACAACAACGCACTTAACGCTGACACCGCCAACGACCCCTGGGCTGACATTCGCCCCTATATGGATCATGAAGTGGCCGATGTTCTTGAGCGCCTATCACATGATAGCGAGCTTTTAAATGCATTGACTCAGTTCAGGCTTCCGCGCATGGCCAAGTGGGCGCCTCCCATTGCCCGCGCCTTAGCAGGCCATGCCGTCCGTCGTGAAGTAAAGGGCGTTACATCCGTATATGACTTCCAGATGCGTATCGCCAGCTATATGGAGCGCATGATTCGCACCACCACGGATGCCTTCGAAGTCTCTGGGCTTGATAAGCTCGATAACAACAGCGCTTACCTGTTTATAGGCAACCATCGCGATATATCGCTAGACCCCGCCTTTGTGAACTATGCGCTTTATCTGGCGGGTCGCGATACCGTGCGTATTGCGATCGGAGATAACCTCCTGAAAAAGCCCTACGTCACCGATCTGATGCGGTTAAACAAAAGTTTTATTGTACCGCGCAGTGCCCGAGGCAAGCGTGCGATGCTGGCGGCATATCAGCAGTTATCAGCCTATATCCGTCACTCAATTACTGTTGATCAGCACTCTATTTGGATGGCGCAGCGAGAGGGTCGTGCTAAAAATGGCATTGATCGCACCGACCCCGCCATCATCAAAATGCTGACCATGGCCAGACGCAACGCCGACCGGGATATGGTATTCGGTGACGCCATTGCCGAGTTGAAACTGGTGCCGGTATCGATTAGCTACGAATACGACCCTTGCGACCAACAGAAAGCTCAGGAACTCCACGATATCGCTACCGAAGGAAGTTACGCGAAAAGCGAATTCGAGGACATTCGCTCTATTGTGTCAGGCATCACCGGTCCCAAGGGTCGGGTACAACTGCGCTTTGGTAGCCCGGTAGGCGCTGATATGGCAACGCCGGATGAAGTGGCAGCGGAAATTGACCGCCAAGTGATCGGTGGTTATCGCCTGTTTCCTAGCCATTATTTAGCACTGGAAGCCCTAGGCGAATCACCAGAACTGATCGCCCGCAAAACGATAACGCGTCAAGACAGAGAGCGTTTTAACGCTCGGCTGGCAAGTATACCTGAAGCGTTGCGGCCTTATTGGTTGGAACAATACGCCAACCCTGTCAAACACAAGGCTGGGCGCCTAAGCCTTTAAAGCGCAGGTACTGGAAGCATACGTACTGGAAGCATACGTACTGGAAACATACATACTGGAGCAAACGTACTGGAACAGTGTGCTAGTAAAAGCCTATAGACTGCATCCAATGCTTCCAGGAACCCATGCTCAGCTGTTAAAAAAGTGCTATGGTCAAAGCATTAATTGGTCTCGCTTGAACATCCCTCAAGCGCGGTCTTAAGGAGAACACCAATGTCCGCATCAGAAATTCAAAAAACACGTATTATTAATGAACTACGCGATTTTATTCGCAAGCTGCTCCAAGACCCAAAAATCTTAGAACAATCCCTAGCGATTGCACGACAGCAGCTAGTCGAAGGCAACAGCCCTGCCGTAATGGCCAAAATTGCCAACGAAATCTCCGACACTACTAGCGTCCATATTCCCGAAGACCCCACTGAGCACTCTGAAGCTGACAAGCTTTTTTTAGAGCTTCTGCGTGAAGTCGTTCAGGAAGAGCAGGCACTCTACTAGTGGAGAAATAGCTGTAAGCAGCATGTTGACGTTACCGGCGAAGCGCACCCCTACTTCGCCGTCTTTATTTGCACTGCCTAACCGGAATTATCATTCACCATGTCAAATACTGCCCCGCGCAACATCTTGGTGACAAGCGCGCTTCCTTATGCCAATGGCGCCATTCACTTGGGTCATCTTCTTGAGTACATCCAAACCGACATTTGGGTGCGTTTTCAAAAAAGTCGTGGACAGCAGTGCTACTACGTTTGTGCCGACGACGCCCACGGCACTGCCATTATGCTGCGGGCTGAGCAGGAAGGTATTACGCCCGAAGCCCTGATCGAGCGCGTTTCCCAGGATCATCAGGAAGATTTCGCCCGCTTTGGCGTGGGATTTGATAACTATCATTCCACCCATTCAGATGAAAACCGCTATTTTAGCGAACTGATCTACACCCGCTTGCGTGATAAAGGCCATATTGCCACCCGCGATATTGAGCAAATGTTTGATCCGCAAAAGGGCCTATTCCTAGCTGACCGTTTTATTAAGGGCACGTGTCCTAAATGTGGCGCCGATGATCAATATGGCGATAACTGTGAAAAGTGCGGTGCCACTTACACGCCTGCTGACTTAATCAATCCTGTCTCCGCTATTTCTGGGGCAACACCAGAAGTACGTAGCTCTACGCATTACTTCTTCAAGCTACCAGACTTTGCTGAATTTCTTCAGCAATGGATTAATGACGGCCATGTACAGCCGCAAATTCGTAACAAGCTGATGGAGTGGTTCGAGTCGGGCTTTAATGAGTGGGACATCTCCCGAGATGCGCCCTACTTTGGCTTTGAAATTCCCGATGCTCCAGGTAAATACTTCTATGTCTGGCTAGATGCCCCCATCGGCTATCTGGCAAGCTTTAAGAACTTATGTGATCGGGAAGGGATCGACTTCGATACCTTTTGGAAGAAGGATTCCGATGCAGAGGTTTACCACTTCATTGGCAAAGATATTGTCTATTTCCACGCCCTGTTTTGGCCTGCCATGTTGCATGGTGCAGACCTTCGTACGCCGACTGCGGTCAACTGTCACGGTTTCTTAACTGTAGACGGTGCCAAGATGTCGAAATCTCGTGGCACTTTCATCAAAGCCGCTACTTACGCTGAACATTTAAATCCAGAGTATTTACGCTACTACTTTGCCGCTAAATTAACGTCCAAAGTGGATGACCTGGATCTTAACCTCGACGACTTTTCTGCGCGGGTTAATTCTGATCTGGTAGGAAAAGTTGTCAATATTGCCAGCCGCTGCGCCGGCTTTGTGAAAAAACTGGGCGGCGGTAAGCTGGCTGAACACTGCGCCGAACCACAAATGGTCGCGCGCTTTATCGCGGCAGGCGACGAGATTGCTGACGATTTTGAGGCGCGTGAATTTAGCCGGGCCATGCGCAAAATTATGGAATTGGCCGATGAAGCCAATACGTACATCGCCGACAAGGCCCCCTGGGCACTAGCCAAGCAGGAAGGCCGTGACGCCGAAGTGCTGGAAATCTGCTCAGTAGGCATCAACTTGTTCCGCCAGTTGATGGTCTACCTTGCGCCTGTGGTGCCAAGCATGGCCGAACAGGCACGTGAATTCCTAGCGATCGAATCACTCGACTGGGACAGCCGCAATAGCGTACTCGTCAATCACTCAATCAACAAATTCAAGCCATTAATGACGCGTGTTGAACGGGATAAGATTGACGCTATGATTGAGGCATCCAAGGAGGATTTAGTGGAAGAACAGAAGCTGAAAAACACTCCCAAAGGTCCCCTGGCGGAAGAACCGATTGCGGCAGAAATCAGCTTTGAAGATTTCGCTAAAGTTGATTTACGCATTGCCCGCATTGCCAAGGCACAGTACGTTGAAGGTGCTGACAAGCTGCTCCAGCTTACGCTGGATTTAGGTGGTGAAACACGTAATGTCTTTTCAGGTATTCGTTCGGCCTATTCACCAGAAGCACTTGAGGGCCGCTTGACGATCATGGTAGCTAATTTAGCTCCCCGTAAAATGCGCTTCGGTTTATCAGAAGGTATGGTATTAGCATCTGCTAACAAAGAAGGCATTTACCTACTATCCCCCGATGCCGGTGCAGAACCAGGGCAGCGTGTAACTTAACGGCAAATACGTTAATAAGTAACTAATAAGGGGCAAGGCCTGCTACAGCCTTAGCCCCTTTTTTTTTGCCCATCTCTTAGCGACAATGAGCTACCCAGAAAACAACTAATATGCGGCTAGCTTGTGACTCCCTCACTGACTCTCAAGCTGGCGAAGCGCGTCAAGGGTGTCGGCATACTCCTGCTCTTCAAGCGGAAGGTAGCCGGTAAAATGAATCCAGTCACGAATGTCTTCGACATAGGCCATCGCAAAACGGTGAAGTTCCAGTTTTTCCTCGACACTTTGTCTGTTCAGGTAAAGATAAAGCGGACGAGATAAGGGGGTATATTCACCACGCTTGACGGTTTCCAGGGTCGGAAATACGGGTTGATCACTATTGGCCACCGCGAGGAGCTTTAGCTCATTCCAGTGACGGTGATATCCGCCGATACCAAAAAAACCCAAAGCACCTGGTTCAGCAGCAATTTGCGCAGCTAGAAACTCCTCATCTTCGCTGGCAACGTAGTCCATCCGGCTACTACGGGTCGCGCCTACAATGGCCGTTGTGAAGTAGTCATAAGTTCCCGAGTCCTGTCCTCGACCAAACAGCTCAATGGGCTCATCTGGCCAACTTGCGCGAACATCACGCCATGTCATGACCTGGCCTTCTGACGCCGGAGACCAAAGCCTGTGAAGTTCGTCGACAGTAATATCGTTTGCCCAGCGGTTGGATGGATGCACCACGATCGAAATCGCATCCATCGCAATAGGCACTTCCACATACGCTACATCATTAGACTCGCACACGGCCCGTTCACTTTCGTCTATTGGCCGCGAGGCATTATTAATATCAATCTCGCCCGCACAAAACTTCTCAAAACCAGCCGTTGTTCCAGTGAACTCGACGGCAATATTGGCATCTGGATTGGCACGCTCATAACGACGTGCTGCTTCTCGCGTCAATGGATAAACGGTGCTGGAACCACTGGCAGTTAAATCACCAGTTGCGACTGCCTCCATGGAGTGGCTATCCTCGCTGTAGCCTTGAAGCAAAAGGACCAATAGTAGTCCTGACGTCATCAAGGAGTAGGAATATCCACGTGTTGAATTAGTCATTGCCTTCCCCCCAGCTCTTTCTTGAGAACTTGCCAGAAGGTTTTAAGGCCACTCACTTTGGTATCTACAGCATCAATATACTGATCAAGCTGGTCGATCAGCTCATGTTGCTCATGCTCTTCCCGCTCCTGGGTGGACGCCTCAGCCAACTGTGCTTCCAGTTCATCAATCGATTCACGTAGTTCGCGAATACGTGCTTCTGTCTCAATTCTGCGTTGTGAACTCATACCAATTCCATCCCCTTAGATCAAAACAACTGGCTCGCCCCGATCAGGAGCAATGGCAGCACAAAGAAAACACCTAAAATATAAGCCACCACATAGAGTTTGTTTTTCTGTGCCAGCTCCGCAAGGCCAGTGGCAATGCTAGGTGGAACGCCACGTAGAAAAGGCAGGCCGTATATGACTAGTATGCCCACTAGGTTAAACATCAGATGCACCAAGGCAATCTGCATAGCCAATACCGCCGTTGGGCCACTTATCGCCGTTGCAGCGAGCAACGCAGTGATACAGGTACCCACATTGGTACCTAAGGTGAACGGATAGACCTGCCTGAGATTAAATACCCCCGTGCCAGCAAGTGGCACAATCAGTGCTGTGGTGGTAGAGGACGACTGCACCAACAGCGTAATGATTGCCCCCGAACACATACCCGAGACAGGCCCTCTCCCCACGCTTGCATGCATGATGTCACGCGCCTTACCCACCATGACCTTGCGCAATACTTTACCAATCGCCGTTACCACAAAGAGGATGAGTGCCACCCCAATAACAATCAGCGCAATGCCCATCCAGACCTGATTCGGCAGCCACGATACCGAGGCGCTCAGCAAGTCGGTCGCAGGTGAAATCGCCATTTTCATGAAATTGACGCTTTTCATGTCGACGCTGGCATCGCTAACAAAAAAGCCCGCCAGCAAGGCGGAGGTTTTTTCTAAAAAACCAAACATCATTTCTAAGGGAAGCAGTATAGCCACGGCAACGATATTGAACGCATCGTGTACCGTCGCGGCAGAGAAGGCACGGCGAAACTCTTCACCACTACGAACATGGCCTAAACTGACGATGGTGCTGGTCAGCGAAGTACCAATGTTGGCTCCCATGATGAGCGGAATCGCAATACTGACTGGCAAGCCCCCTGCCACCATCCCCACAATGATAGCGGTTACAGTGCTTGAACTCTGAATTAGCGCGGTTGCGACAACCCCGATAACTAACCCAATGATTGGATTAGTAGCAAATGAAAATAGCTCCTTAGCATTGCTTGCGGTAGCAGCCTTGAAACCGTCTCCGATAGCCCCCACCGCAGCTAACAACAAATAAACCAGTCCAATGACAATTAACCATGATAGCCATTGCGACGTCCCAGGGCGTTCCCCCTGCGTCGGTAAGACAACTCCTGAAGTCGACATGTGTTCCCCCTCCCTAGCTGATTTTAATTTTGATGAGGGTATGCCGGGATGATGTCGGTTTGATGACAGATTCGAAGCGCTTTCAAGGTCAAGGCCTAAGCTTGCCTCTGCCGGCATTTAAGGGAGGGGTGGGCATCGTCAGGGCAGAAATAAGCTCTGCTGACCTAGAGCTTATTTCTGCTCAATAGTCAGTCATAGCGCTCCCCCTACTAGCCAGCAACGATTTTTCTGCGCACAATACGCCGCTATGAATGAACTCTTCTTGATTTTGGTCAGCACTGCACTGGTCAACAACTTCGTATTGGTACAGTTTTTAGGGCTCTGCCCGTTTATGGGGGTTTCCAATAAGCTGGAATCCGCGATGGGTATGTCGCTAGCGACGACGTTCGTGCTGACACTAGCATCTGCCGCTAGCTATGTGGTCTATCATGGCTTACTTGTGCCTTTGGACGTTACCTATCTTCGCACTATCAGCTTTATCGTTGTTATTGCCGCCGTCGTGCAATTTACCGAAATCATGGTGCGCCAACTCAGCCCCCTATTGCATCAAGTGCTGGGTATCTTTCTACCGCTGATTACGACTAATTGTGCGGTACTTGGTGTTGCCCTGTTATCACTTAACCGCGAGCTGAGTTTCTTTCATACGACTCTCTATGGCTTGGGTGCTGCGCTTGGGTTTTCGATGATTTTGGTGCTGTTCGCAGCGATGCGCGAGCGATTGGCCAATGCTGATATACCAACCCCGTTTAGAGGTGCCGCCATTGCAATGGTCACAGCGAGCCTTATGTCACTGGCCTTTCTCGGCTTTTCAGGATTAGCGCAGGGGTAACCGCCATGGGAGACATATTTTCTTGGTGGGGCATTCTCAGTGCAGTGGGTGTGTTGACCGGAATTGGAATAACGTTTGGGGCACTACTGGGAATGGCCAGTGTGCGCTTCAAGGGCGAAGAGAACCCGCTGGTAGAGCAGATTGATGCGCTGCTGCCACAAACCCAATGTGGCCAGTGCGGTTACCCAGGCTGTCGGCCGTATGCCGAAGCCATCAATCAGGGCGATGCTTTGAATAAGTGTCCGCCTGGCGGCGAAGCGACTATTCACGCATTAGCAGACTTATTAGGCCGAGAGCCTGTGCCACTAGATGGCGAAGCAGCCAGCGAAGATAGCGTTGCATTTATTCGTGAAGCCGAGTGCATTGGCTGCACTAAGTGCATTCAAGCATGCCCAGTGGATGCCATTATTGGCGCTGCAAAGCAAATGCATACGGTGATAGAAGATGAATGCACCGGCTGCGATTTGTGCGTTGCACCCTGCCCCGTAGACTGTATTGATATGTTGCCCAGAAGCAAGCCTCTCAACCAATGGCAGCCTGTCGTCACCATAGCACCTTTAATTGCCAGCGATCGCCAGCTAACCAGGAGCCAGCATGCCGGCCTATGAATTCCCAGGTGGCATTACTCCGCCCGAACGAAAAGATCGCTCGAACCAATCGCCGCTTCGCAACGCGACTCCGCCTGCCCGGGTAACACTTCCGCTCAAACAGCATTCAGGTAATCCCGCGATCCCCTGTGTTGCTATTGGAGATGCAGTTCAGGTAGGTAGCCTGATTGCCCAACGAGATGGCATGGTATCGGCCAACCTGCACGCCAGTATTAGCGGGACAGTGACTCAGATTAGTGATACCGCCATCACCATCGATGCCGATGGCTTAGACCGCTGGCAACTGCTGCCCTCGCTTGACTGGCGTAGCGAAGACCACCAAGCGATCATTGCTAGACTAGACAGCTGCGGGCTAGTAGGCCTTGGTGGTGCCGGTTTTCCCGCTTATATCAAAGCCCAAATAGCGGATCATCAGCGCATTGATACGCTCGTCGTCAACGCCGCCGAATGCGAGCCGTATATCACCGCAGACGACTTGGCACTTCGCCACTATCCAACCGAGATACTGGAAGGCGCGCAAATAGTCGCTAGGCTCTGTGGTGCCCGTCAGATTGTGGTGGGTATTGAAGATAATAAGCCCGAAGCGATCCATGCATTAAAAGAGGCGCTCTCTCACTTTCAACAGTCTGACTGCCAGCATCCAGTGAGCATAACGATGAAGGTCATCGAGACCCGCTATCCCAGCGGTGGTGAGCGCCAATTGATCAAAAAACTGCTCAACCTTGATGTTCCCAGTGGTGGCCTTCCTGCCGATGTTGGTGTTCTCTGCCACAACCCCGGCACACTGCTGGCAGCGCTATATGCAGTACGTGATGGTAAACCTTTGGTCGAGCGAATTGTCACCTTGACGGGAGACGCCATCAGCACACCAGGCAACTACTGGGTGCGTATTGGCACATCTATTGAAACGCTGCTTCAGCAGGTAGGGTTAGCAAACCAACAGCTTCATCAAGTCATTGTGGGCGGCCCGATGATGGGCTTACCACTCACAACACTTGATGTCCCGGTGACCAAAACGACAAACTGCTTGATTGCAGCCACCCGTGAAGAACTTCCTCCAGCCCCCAGTGAATCTCCCTGCATTCGCTGTGGTGCCTGTGAAAGTGTTTGCCCTGTTCAGCTTCTTCCGCAACAACTGCATTGGTATGCCCGTGCAGAGAACGACGCTACATTGGAAAAATTCCACCTATTTGATTGTATTGAGTGCGGTGCCTGCAGTTATGTTTGCCCTAGTTATATCCCATTAGTACAAGACTATCGTTCGGCAAAGCAGCGTATTCGCGTTAAGCGCATTGAGTCCGCCAAAGCCGAGCACGCTAAACATCGATTTGAATTTCGTCAGGCTCGACTGGCGCGCGAGAATGCCGAGAAGCAAGCTCGTCGCCAAGCGAGGCAGGCACAAAGCCGTCAGACGTCAGATAGCTCAAAGGCAACCGACAGTGCAGCGCCAGTGGTGGATTTACGCAGTTTGCGCATTGCTCAAACCGCCGCTAAAGCGGCAGTGAGAAAAGCTGAAAAAACCCTCGCAAGGGCTGCAGCAGAAGACCCAAGTCAGCGCCACGATGATTTAGAAACTCAACTGGCCACCGCCCAAGAAAACCTTAAGGCAGCTGATACCCGGCTGGCTGAAGCTCGCGCCACGATGGCACAACAGGAATCGCCATGAGCATGATGCACGCCTCGCAGCGAACGACTGAATCATTAAATACGATGCCACCCACCGCCCATCTAATGCGATGGGTGATCGTCGCCACCGCACCGGGTCTTGCCGCAATGACGTTTTACTTCGGCCTGGGCGTTATTAGTAATGTGCTTTTAGCAGCCCTGTTTGCACTCGGCGCCGAAGCGCTGGTGTTAAAACTTCGCCAGCGCCCGTTACAGCCTGCGCTTAGAGATTCAAGTGCAGTATTAACCGGCGTACTGTTAGGTGCATCGCTACCACCTGCTAGCCCCTGGTGGCTCATTGGGATAGGCGTTATTGCGGCCATCGTAGTTGCTAAACAACTGTATGGCGGCCTAGGCCAGAATCCTTTCAATCCCGCCATGGTGGGCTACGCACTATTACTCGTATCGTTTCCCACTTACATGACGTTATGGTCGCCGCCGCAGCCACTAATCTCTGAAAACCTATGGGCCCAGATAAGCGGTACCTTACCGGCCTCCACACTTGATGCGCTAAGTGGTGCTACGCCGCTAGATGCCTTTAAACATAAAGGTGAAGCGGTACTGGCCAGCGAGTTTTGGGCTAGTCAGCCTTTACCTGAAGGAACATTGAACGCTTGGCGCAACGTCGCGCTAGCCTGGTTAGCAGGTGGACTGCTATTAATTGCCAAACGGATTATCAGCTGGCATATCCCTGTCTCGATGCTTGTAAGCATGGCAGTGCTTGCCACGTTTTTTTATGCCAGCGACCCAAGCCACTTTGCGTCACCACTGTTTCACCTCACCACGGGTGCCACAATGTTTGGGGCCTTTTTCATTGCCACTGATCCCGTTTCAGCGGCAACCAGCCGCCGAGGAAAACTGTTTTTTGGCGCAGGAATTGGCGCCTTGGTCATGATTATTCGCACATTTGGCGGCTACCCCGATGCAGTAGCATTTGCCGTTTTACTGATGAACTTATGTGTACCGCTATTGGATATCTATACCGTGCCACGCCCTACGGGCCAGCCTAAAGCACAGCAGCATGCAAAGCACGGTGAGTCACCATGACGCCCCGCCAAGCCATGCTACGCGGCGCTTTCGCCTTAGGAATGTTCTCACTGGTCACTGCTGGCAGCGTTGCGTTAACCCGGGCGGTGACTGCCGAGCGTATCGCTGATCATCAGCTAGCCTATCAACACCGCCAACTGCAGGATGTATTGCCTGCCGCATTAACAGATATAGCGGTTCAAACGGTTTTAGATGGCGTATTCGAGCTCCCTAACCCGGAACAACTGGGGCACCCCGAACCTCAACAGGGATGGTACGCCCAGCGCGATCATCAGCGGGTCGTCATCCTGCCGGTCGTTACTCGCCAAGGTTACAATGGCGAAATTCGGCTACTGGTGGGCATTGACCAGCAACAACGCATTACCGGTGTGCGCGTTACCCAACACCAAGAAACGCCTGGGCTTGGCGATGATATTGAGCGCCAGCGAAGTGACTGGATAACCGAGTTTAATGGCTTGAGTTTAAACAGCCTGCCACCGGGTGGATGGGCCGTGCGTAAAGATGGTGGCCACTTTGACGCTTTTACGGGCGCCACCATTACGCCACGCGCAGTCGTCAACGCCGTCCATAGTGTATTGAGCTATGTCACCGAAACAGAACTCCCTATTACCTTCGAAGAGTCCAGCCAATGAGTCAGTGGCGCGAACTAGCCCGAAACGGCCTATGGTCGAATAACCCTGCTCTCGTTCAGCTATTGGGGCTATGCCCCTTACTGGCTGTTAGTGGTAGCGTTGTCAATGCACTTGGGCTGGCATTCGCCACTTTGCTTGTCATGGTGGGTGCTAGCACGACTATTTCACTGATTCGCCACCAGGTTCCCAGCGCAGTAAGACTGCCCGCCTTTGTCATGGTGATTGCCGCCTTTGTTACCTGTGCAGAGCTTTTAATGGCTGCATTTGCCTATTCGCTTTACCAAGTATTGGGAATTTTTATTCCGCTGATTGTTACTAACTGCGCCATTTTAGGGCGTGCAGATGCGTTCGCTTCCCGCCAGCCAGTCATACCGGCTGCCATTGATGGATTTATGATGGGCCTTGGGTTCGGTGGCGTATTGGTTCTGCTCGGGGCACTTCGCGAGTTGCTTGGGCAAGGCACACTGTTTAGCGATATGGCGCTACTATTTGGGCCTATTGCCAGCAACTGGCAACTCACTTTCGTAGATGATTATCAGTTTTTGTTTTTCGTGCTGCCACCCGGGGCTTTTTTCGTTGCGGGGCTATTGATTGCGCTAAAGAATGTACTTGATCAACGCCGTAGCGCTCGCGCGCAACCTGCTCAAGCAGTGCCCCGAACAGATCGTCGAGTACGTGTTACTGGCACCATCAAATAACCAAGAGAACATCCGATGAATGCCCAAAAGCGTCATGAAATTTTTGCTCGCCTACAGGCGGAGAATCCCCATCCCACGACTGAGCTGAACTGGAGCACGCCCTTTGAACTGCTAGCCGCGGTGCTGCTGTCTGCTCAAGCGACGGACGTTGGTGTTAACAAGGCCACTGACAAGCTTTTCCCTGTGGCCAATACGCCGCAAGGGATTATTGATCTGGGTATCGATGGGCTAAAAAGTTACATTAAAACCATCGGGCTGTTTAACACTAAAGCCGAAAACCTGATGAAAACCTGTCACTTGCTGATAAATCAACATGGTGGCGAGGTGCCTGAAACACGCAAAGCGCTGGAAGCCTTGCCGGGGGTAGGCAGAAAGACCGCCAATGTGATTCTAAACACCGCGTTTGGCCAGCCCACCATCGCCGTAGACACGCACATTTTTCGAGTTTCTAATCGCACGGGTATCGCCAAAGGCAAAGATGTCGTTGAGGTTGAGCAAAAGCTACTACGCCATGTTCCTAAGGCATTTAAACAGGACGCCCACCACTGGCTGATCCTTCATGGGCGCTATACCTGCATTGCCCGTAAGCCCCGCTGCGGCAGCTGTATTATTGAAGACCTGTGCGACTATCAAGACAAAACCGAACTTGCTTAAGCCCGCAGGCTGTTAACCTGAACAAAGCCTTGTCTCGACCAACAATGCAGTGATCAGTGCCCCATCAAAAGCGCACGGTAAGCGCGACGCCATTCGGGCCACTGCCACTGCTGGGTATTCAACAGTGCTGGTTGGCTAGCGGGGTCAGTTAACCAAGCGTGCAGTCGTTGATAAAGCCCCTCTTGTGTGCCATCAAAGCGATAGTCGTTCGGGTATAACTCGGGGAAACACAGCCTGTCGGGTACTAGCGGAATCGCGCCGCGCTGGGCAGCTTCCATAATGGCTAACCCCTGGAACTCGTGCCATGTAGTGGAGACCACAATACCGCCGCCCGCTAGCAACGCTCGATAATCCGCTTCTGGCTGCGGCCCCCAGCAAATCGTATGCGCCGCCAAGCGTTCTTCTGCCTCATCAAAAATGGCAGGTACCTCCCGAAAGCGCTGCCCAATCACCGCCAGCTCAAAAGGAACCTGCTGCTCACTCAGCTTGAACAGTACTGCAAAGAAATCCTCGGGATTTTTATCGTACTCCCAGCGATGATTCCAAATAATCCGCCGTGGGTGTGGGTTTGTCTGGGGAGAAGCCGCTAGCGGCATTATTGGCACGGGCAACACTTTTGACTGTTGGCGTAAACGCTCTAATGGTTTAGCTGCTGGCAGGTTTTCAGGCATCTTTTTTAACAACCGCCGCGCGCCGTCAAAAAAAGAGTCGCGGTTGTAAGCGGTATTAAACACTAATGTATCCGCCGCCAACGCCGCGTATAAATTGACCATCTTGGCCTCTACCTGGGAGATCTGATCGCTAGACTCCGGGTAGGCAAACTGGTTTTCATGAAAGTAAACAATTTTTCTGGCACGCCCTAAATGCGGAAATAAGCCAACGAGCGTAGCAATATCGACCATCGAAGTGGCTAATATAACCTCATAGGATTCACTCAGCGTCTCGTACTCTTTTAACCACCAACTCAATGGGTTGCCGCGGATTCGCCACGAAAAGTGGCGTGGTGGCAAGCTAAGCAACGTCCAAGAGAGATCGTTGACTTCGGCCATCAGACTGTGGGCCCAATAGCGGTGACTAACAGCCTCGTAAGCAGACAATAATAAAACGCGCATAAACACCTTAATAAAAAGCCCACTAAGCGAAGTAAACAGCAGCCACTTGATGAGAGACATTACGAGCATTCGGCCAAGGTCGTCTTGGCCTAACCTGCCGCGCTACATACACTCTAATCAAACACCTAACAACGACCCCTTTAGGGAGGGCATCATGGCCAAAGTACTCGTGGTCGACGACGAGCCCAATATTGTACTGTCTCTGGAGTTTTTAATGGAGCAGGCAGGCTTTCAAGTTGTCACCGCCTACGACGGAGAAGCCGCACTCGAACGTATCAACGATTCCGCCCCCGACCTGCTGCTGCTTGATATCAGCCTGCCCGGAATCAGCGGTTTTGATGTACTTGAGCACCTTCGCCGTTCAGAAGCGACGGCCCAACTGCCGGTCATTATGCTGACCGCCCATGGGCGAGATATCGAACGTGAGAAAGGCCTAGCGCTAGGGGCTGATGACTACATCACCAAACCGTTTTCGACCCAGTCGCTAATTGAAAAAGTTAAATCACTGCTCAATGGCAACCCACAATGACCCGCGACGGGCTCCCTAAACGTCAGCGACTCATTGGCCTATGGCTGCTGCTAAGTGGTATCAGCTTGCTGGGAGGCGCTATTTTTGCTGCGTGGCTGGATGCTCAGCTTTCGCCTACTGGCCCTACCCGTGTAGCGCTCTGGTTGGGCAGTTTTTCCGGCGGTGCGACGATATTTTTAGTTGGCCTGCTACTAGAACGCATGCTGTTCACCCCTCTACGCCATTTGCAGGTTCAACTGGCCAGATTAGTGGCAAACCCAGATGCTCGTGATGAACACCTACCAGAAGGCTGGCTGAAAGGGCTTGGCCCTGACCTACGAAGAGTGCGCGAGAGTTGGCGCATTGACCGCAATCAATTAGCCACGGCTCATGCCGATGGCGCACGTAGCGCCGCAAAAATACGTCGCGAATTAGAAACGCTGCTGCAAGTACTCGAAACCCCCTTATTACTATGTGACCACCACCGCCGTTTGATGCTATTCAACCAGGCCGCGGAAGATTTCTTTGTCGATAATACGGCGTTGGGCTTGGGTAAACGCTTAGAAGCGCTACTACCCGTTGCCAGCCTACAACAAGCGCTTAGCCAACTTCCCGCGGATGGTTCGCCCCGCGAACTGCTTGCCCCCTGTGATAACCGCTGGTTAAAGGTCGTGCTACGTCGAGTTCCTGGCAGTGATGGAGAAACACTACTAACGTTTAGCGATGCAACCGCTTCCTGGTCAAATGAAATGGGTGTTAGAGCAGAACTCGCCACCAAGCTCCCCCTACTACGCCAGCATACGGCAAGCCTGACCAGTGCAGCGGATGCACTGATACAACTGCGCCATAACGGCACCGAGAACCCTATGTTACGCCAGCGGTTCGAGCAGGTAATCCAAGAGGAAGGCGCTACCCTAGGTGATAATGTTGGTCAAATCGGACAGTTATTGGACGATTTGCAACATCAAGGTGAGCGTTTGACTCCCATGTGGTCGAATGACTTCTGGCAAGCCCTGGATGAACGCTTAGATCCAGCGCATCGACTCATCACCCCCGTCGGCATGCCTGCCTGGTTTAAAGGCGACGCACCGGCACTGATTGTTCTGTTTGATTCCTTAGTCAAGCATCTTAACTCTCACCTGCCGGTTAGCCATTTTGAAGGTGAGATATGCCTTGGCAACAAGCGGGTTTATTTGGACTTAATTTGGCAAGGCAGCCCCTTGCCAGAGCATGAGCTAGCGAAATGGCGTCGCCAGCCCCTGCCATCGCTACCACTTAATCCGCTGGTGTCTGACGTACTGCGTCAGCATGCGAGCGATATTTGGAGCCTTGCTGACGATGATGCTATTCATGCACGCCTGCGCCTGCCGCTACCAGCCATGGAGCGCGTTGGGGCGCCTCGAGAAACTGCACCTCCGCGACCAGAGTTCCATGATTTCGGCATTGCTGACCTGCCGCCGCCCGATGAGGAATTGGCTAACCGCACGTTACGCAGTTTAGAGGTGGTTGCGTTTGATACTGAAACCACCGGTCTTGAGCTACGCCGAGGGGATACGGTGATTAGCCTGGGGGCTTGTCGGGTGGTTAACGCTCGCCTGTTGGCCAGCGAAGTTTTTGATCAAAAAGTCGACCCGAAACGCTCAATCCCCCCTACCAGTACAGCAATACACGGATTGACAGATGCTGATGTGGTCGGTGCACCGCCCCTTGATATTGTCCTAACGCGCTTTCGAGATTACGTCGGTGAAGCGGTTTTATTAGCGCATAATGCCGCGTTTGATATGCTCGCCATTACTAACAAAGGGGTTGTCTTTGATTTGCCTGTCATCGACACCTTATTAATCTCAAGAGCATTAGACGAAGCGTTAGATGGGCATGATTTAGATACGTTGGCACAACGCTACGACCTGACGTTCCCACCAGGCACTCGCCACACGGCGCTTGGTGACGCCCGTGTAACCGCTGAATTATGGCTAGCGTTGTTACCCCGGCTTGAAGCACGTGGCGTGGATACGTTAGAGCAGCTGTTGGCGCTGCAGGCCAACGCGTTTGATCGCCAAGATGCCAGCGCCTCATGAAACATCCAGGCTCACGGCAAATCGAGCGTTTAATAGCCTTATTCGCCCTAGCAATACTGCTCTTCAGCCCCCCGCTGATTATCATGGTTGACCGGCTCACCTCTTTGAGCATGAGCTGGTTACCGCTTTATCTGTTTATTGCTTGGGGCGCGGTAATTGGCCTCACCGCCTGGTTAATGGAACAACGTTCGGGACGCTGATCATGCGTACAGATGCAGTGATTCTAGGAACGGCATTTGGCTATTTGGCGCTGCTGTTTGTCGTCGCCGCGTGGGGGGACCGTCGTGCCGAGCAGGGCCGATCATTAATTGGCTCGCCCACGGTATATGCGCTGTCGATTGCCGTTTACTGCACCGCATGGACGTTCTATGGCAGCGTGGGACGCGCAGCAGACCACGGCCCCAGTTTCCTGCTTATCTATCTTGGCCCAACCCTGGCGATGCTTCTCGCCCCTGTCGTCATTCGCAAAATGGTGCGCATCGCATCCCGCCAGCGCATCACTTCTATTGCTGATTTTATTAGTGCTCGTTATGGCAAAAGCACCAGCTTAGGCGCACTCGTTGCATTAATGGCCCTCATTTGTATAACGCCCTACATTGCGCTGCAGTTAAAAGCGATCACCGTTAGCCATGCAGTACTGGTGAACTATCCCAATACAGCGGATGCCACCCTGGTTGATGAGCGTTTCTGGCTGGACAAATCGCTTTGGGTCGCCTTAGTGCTTGCGGTATTTATTATTCTTTTCGGCACCCGTCATCTCGATGCCAGTGAACGACATGAGGGCATGGTTGCTGCTATTGCCTTGGAATCACTGGTGAAGCTAATTGCGTTTATGGCCGTCGGTATTTTTGTGGTATTTGTGTTGTATGAAGGCCCCGGCGCGCTATTCGCCAGCGTCGCCACGATGCCAGAAATAGCGGAAAAAATGGGGTTGGAAAGCGTACCAGGCGGTGCCACTGGCTGGGTCGGAATGCTAATACTGGCCTTTCTGGCCTTTTTAACCCTGCCTCGTCAGTTCCAGGTGCTGGTTGTCGAAAATGTCGATGAACAGCATTTAGCCAGGGCGAGCTGGTTATTTCCGCTTTATATGTTGCTCATCAACTTGTTTGTTATTCCTATCGCCTTTGCTGGCCTTCTGTTAGGTGCTGGCGCGGGTGATTCCGATAGTTTTGTGCTGACACTACCCCTTTCTGCAGGGCTTGAAGGATTACCCTTGCTGGTATTTATAGGCGGTCTTTCAGCAGCTACTGGCATGGTGATTGTTGAAACGATTGCACTTTCTACCATGGTGAGTAACCAGCTCATTATGCCCTTACTGCTAAGAACTCAACGCCTTCACCTGAGCACGTCCGGCGAGTTGGCAGGTTGGCTGTTGGGCATTCGCCGAATTGCCATCGTTTTGATACTGCTGCTTGGCTATCTATATCACGCGCTGATTGGTGACTCCTACAGCCTTGTCACTATCGGGCTTGTCTCCTTTGCTGGGGTGGCACAATTTGCCCCAGCCCTGTTAATTGGCCTCTACTGGCGTGGCGCGACTCGCCAAGGAGCCACCGCTGGCTTAATCGCAGGCTTTTTAGTCTGGTGCTATACGTTACTGCTGCCAGGTTTTGCACAATCCGGTTGGTTAGATGCAACGTTTCTAACTCAGGGGCCATGGGGCATTTCATGGCTGATGCCTTACCGCTTATTTGGCCTGGAAGATTGGGATATTTATTCCCACGCACTGCTGTGGAGTATGCTGGCAAATGTTGGCTTACTGATTGGCGTGTCACTTTTTAGCCGCCCTACGCCACTTGAGCAAACCCAAGCCGCCCTTTTCACTGGCGCCTTACACCCTAACTTGCAAACGACCTCTTTATGGAGAGGACAGACGACTCAAGGCGCCTTAAAAGAATTACTTATTCGCTACCTTGGCAACCAAGTCACCCATCGGGTGTTTAACCAGAGCATTAATAAAAGCGACTACCGCTCAGACGAACCGGCAACAGCCGATCTAATTACCCGTTCAGAGCAGGCGTTGGCAGGTTCACTTGGCAGTGCATCAGCGCGCGTACTGATCAATTCAGTGGTGCGTGGAGAAGCACTGGATCTTGAGTCGATTTTGAGTATTTTAGACACTACGTCACAAACCCTGGAGTACAACCGTCGGCTAGAGCAAAAATCACAAGAATTAGTCGCCGTCAGTGACGAGCTCCGCAGTGCCAATGAACAGCTGCGCGAGCTTGACCGCCTGAAGGACGAATTTGTCGCTATGGTAAGTCATGAGCTTCGAACCCCGCTAACCTCGATACGCGCGTTTGCCGAAATATTACGCGATAGTGATCAATTACCCGATGAAAAACGCCATCATTTCCTGGGCGTTATTGTCCATGAGAGTCAGCGTCTTTCGCGTTTAATCGAGGAAATTCTTGACCTTGCGCGCTTAGAGAGCGGTCGCCTGACGCTTCACCCGGTTCCCCTCGACCTAGCAGCCCTAGCGAGGCAGAGCATCGATGCGGTTGCTCGATTACATGAAGATCGAGGTATTACCCTCGATATCAGTTTAGCGGCTGACCCCGCCATGGTGGTCGGTGATCAAGACCGCTTGGAGCAAGTCATTATTAACCTGCTCGATAACGCCAGCAAATTCGCTGACCGCCAGCAGCCTCAAGTGCGGCTGGCACTTTATCGGCACCGCAATCATTTTCGTTTAAGCGTTGAAGATAACGGACCCGGTATCAGCGCTGACGAACGTGAGCGCGTGTTTGAGAAATTTCATCAAATACAGCAAAGCGGCGAAACACCACGCGGCCGCCCCAAAGGTAGCGGCCTTGGCTTACCTATCAGCCGAGGCATTATTGCTCACCTTGGTGGAAGACTTTGGGTGGAAGACGCTAAAACGCTGGGTGGCGCATGCTTAACCCTAGAGCTGCCAGCAGCTCCTAAGGAGTCAACTCTAGGTAACTCTTCGCAGCTTACGGGGGAATAGCCGTTATAAGCGCTTTACTTGGTTAACAAACGCTTTGATTTGCTGTAAATCAAATTTCAGCAGTAGCCGCTCATCATCACGAAGACGTCGCAGGTCCACCCAGCCGTCGGCGGTTTGCCCGTGAGACTTATTGTGGCGCTGCTGCTCTAGAAGCAAGTGCTGCATACGGCTAAAAGCGGCTAGCAGTAAGTTCGATTGCTCCTTCGTCAACGTACGTGTGAAATGGGCAAGTGCCGTTAGTCGTTCACGTGTGCCTATCTCACGTCGCTGGTAGCGCACACAGAGTAATCGGGCAGCGCTTATTAACGGCATCAATCCTTGTCGCTTGAGGTCGATTGCTTGGTCATAGGGAGCCGCTAGCCCAGGATGTGAAGCAATGCGACCAAACCGGTCAAGCGCCACCGGCAGCTCATCTAACAACGCCGCCATTTCATTCATGAACAAAGGCGCGCTTGAGAGAGTTGAGCGCACCCGTTGGCCTAACGTTTGTGCAAACTCAACATTCCCTGCCACAGGATAAAAATCGAGCCATATATTGGTTTGCTGCACCCGCTTAACCTGACGATCCGCACTCCAAATTACAAATTGCTGCTGCCATTCGCTCAAGCGCTTGCGCCACATTGGCCAACGCGCCATGACATGGCCACGGCACAGCGGAATGCCCGCTTCATCTAAGCGTTGTGTAAAACGTTCGCCTAGCGCCTGAAAGTAGCCATCAATTTCAACGTGTCGAGCGTCAGGATAGTCACCAATAATCAGCGCATTGTCCTGGTCAGGCCCAAGCAAGCTTTCAAAGCGTGCCGCCGAGCCGAGCGTAACAACGCAGTAATCCACTGGCGGCTTACCCCACCCTTGTGCCTGCATTTCATCTAGCGCTGCGGCAATCGATTGACGATAAAGCCAAGCGATGTGGTCACTAATGAGTTCGCTAATACGCCAAGCAGGCAAGTCATAACGCAGCAATGTCTCAACAAAAGAGAGCTGTGCGGCATAGGCGTCAGATAAGGATGGATTAAAAAGAGAGGTATGCGTGTAAAAATCGCGAAGTGGAGCACTTAGCGCCGAGATATCCAATGAGCCATGATGACATACCAAGGAGCGCCAAGGGGAAGCACGATAGACCATGTGCATACTCCGCTCCTCAACTAAACGAAAAGCTTGCTAGGTGTCACTAGCATTACGAGGATCAGCCGTAAACATCTCCTCACCCACTTCATCAATAAAGCGCTGCGCTTTAGCGACCATCATCGCATCACAGGCTTCACGGCCTGGCAGCATGTCAGAGCGTTCAAAGCGGTGCTCGTGAGTAACGCCCTCGCCATCTAACTTACGGATCCAACCGCTAACGCGAAATTGTCCGCTTTGGTTATCAGGCTGAGACACAATTAAATACTCTTTATATTCAACTGGCTCGGCCGCTTTGGTGGCTCCTTCCGAGGCGCCAGCCCCCGCGCCACCCAACAGGCCAGAAAATAGTTTTTTAAACATTCGGACTCCTTCGCAATAAAAGCGGCCAGACGTCGTCTGGCCGCTTAGCATGCTTAGCTCTGTTGACGACCTTTACCGGCAGCAATCCGTAGACGCAATGCATTCAGCTTAATAAAGCCTTCTGCGTCTTTTTGATCGTACGCGCCCGCATCATCTTCAAACGTTGCAATCGACTCATCAAACAACGACTGCTCGGACTTACGCCCTACAACCGTTGCATTGCCTTTATAGAGCTTCATGCGAACAACGCCCGCGACGTTTTTCTGTGTTTCGTCGATCGCCGCTTGTAGCATACGACGCTCGGGGCTCCACCAATAACCGTTGTAGATCACTTCAGCGTATTTAGGCATTAGTTGATCTTTCAAGTGCGCTTCTTCACGGTCAAGCGTCAGCGACTCGATGGCGCGGTGAGCACGCAGCATGATTGTGCCCCCTGGTGTTTCATAGCAACCACGGGACTTCATACCAACATAACGGTTTTCAACGATATCCAGGCGGCCAATACCATTATCGCCACCTAGTTTATTAAGCTTTTCAAGCACTTCATGAGGCTTAAGCGCTTCGCCATCAATAGCGACGATATCGCCATTCTCAAACGTCAGCTCTACATAAGTCGGCTGCTCAGGCGCGGCTTCAGGAGAAACACTCCAACGCCACATGTCCTCTTCTGCTTCGGCCCATGGGTCTTCCAAAATGCCGCCTTCATAAGAAATGTGCAGCAGGTTGGCATCCATGGAGTACGGTGATTTTTTCTTTTTATTAGAAAAATCAACGGGAATATTGTGCTCTTCGCAATAAGCCATCAATTTCTCACGCGAAGTAAGATCCCACTCGCGCCAGGGCGCAATAACCTTCACGCCAGGCTTAAGTGCGTAACCACCCAGTTCAAAACGAACCTGATCGTTCCCTTTACCTGTTGCACCGTGAGAAATGGCATCAGCGCCCGTCTCATTAGCAATTTCAATCAAGCGCTTAGCAATCAACGGACGAGCGATAGAAGTACCGAGCAGATACTCGCCTTCATAGATGGTGTTCGCTCGGAACATTGGGAATACGTAATCGCGAACAAACTCCTCGCGAAGATCTTCGATATAGATCTCTTTAACACCCAGTGCTTGAGCCTTAGCGCGTGCGGGCTCGACTTCTTCACCTTGACCGATGTCGGCTGTAAAGGTCACTACCTCGCAGTTGTAGGTCTCTTGCAACCACTTAACGATAACGGATGTGTCCAGGCCGCCTGAATACGCCAGCACAACCTTTTTGACATCGGACATTCTTTGCTCCTTGTTCATGAAAAGTAGTTCACCCAACGACACCGCGCAGAGCGCAGTGCAATAACATAAACTACGAGTATAGCGCTCTCAATGCTCAGCGAATACCGTCAACGACGCCTAAGGGGTAAAGCTGCTAGAATCATAGCCAACAAAGGGGTTGCTTTAACCGCTTATTCTAACTACTTACTCGCTTTACTAAGGAGAGCTGCATGAGCGAGGCATTTGCCCGCGAATTGATGGCCCAACGTTTTCGCAGTTATCTGCCGGTTGTCATTGATTTAGAAACGGGTGGGTTTAACGCCCAAAGTGACGCAGTACTCGAAATTGCTGCCGTGACGCTTACCATGGACCCTGACGGTAATTTATTACCCGACGCCACTTACGCGTATCACATTCATCCGTTTGAAGGCGCGAACGTTGAGCAATCCGCCCTTGATTTCACAGGCATTAATCTAGATGACCCACTGCGTCGCCAAGTGGCGCTAAGCGAATCTGAAGCGCTAGGTGAAATTTTTCGCCCCATCCGCAAATCAATCAAGGCACATGGGTGCTCACGGGCAATACTGGTTGGTCATAATGCTGCCTTTGATCATGGCTTCCTAAATGCGGCGGCGAACCGCTGCAGCGTAAAACGGAATCCGTTTCATCCTTTTTCCAGCTTTGACACAGCAACCCTGGCAGGCTTTGTATATGGCCAAACAGTGCTTGCTCGTGCGTGCCGTGCGGCAGGTATCGAGTTTGATAACAAGTCCGCCCACTCGGCCCGCTACGATACCGAACGCACAGCAGAGCTCTTTTGTGCGATGGTCAACCGCTATAAAGACTTAGGCGGATGGCGGCTGGCTCAGCAGGAACAAGAACTGGACGACAGCGAGTAATGAGCCTCCAAGATGCACCCACAGTGGCTTTGCGCTAAACTTCGCGGCTGCAGGCCACGCGTTTGCACGATCTTTCTACGTAAGCGTGTCATTAGTGGTAAGCGTGCCATTAGTGCGCGCTGCTTAATGCACGATTATGAAAACAAGCAAAGGGGCGTCATTTCCCCTTGCTTGAATACTGTTTTAACTACCCGTTTTCAGGAGATGAGACGTTTCCATGGCCCAGCATAATGCCTTTTACGCCCAGTCCGGTGGCGTTACCGCCGTCATCAATGCCAGCGCCTGCGGCGTTATCGAAGCTTGCAGACAAGCGCCCGACCAGATTGGCAAGGTATATGCCGGTCATAACGGCATTATCGGTGCCTTAACGGAAGACCTCATCGATGTGACTCAAGAGAGCGATGAATCGATTGCTGCCTTACGCCATACGCCTGGCGGTGCCTTTGGTTCCTGCCGCTACAAGCTGAAAGATATTGATACCCACCGTGCTCAATACGAACGCTTAATCGAAGTTTTCAAAGCCCACGATATTCGCTACTTCTTCTACAATGGCGGCGGTGATAGCGCAGACACCTGCCTTAAAGTGTCCCAACTGTCAGAAAAGCTCGGCTACCCGCTAACCGCGATTCATGTGCCGAAAACCGTTGATAACGATCTGCCTATTACTGATAACAGCCCGGGGTTTGGTAGCGTTGCCAAATATATTGCCACCTCTACCCGTGAAGCATCGCTGGATATCGCGTCTATGTGCGCCACATCCACTAAGGTATTCGTCCTTGAAGTGATGGGTCGCCATGCTGGCTGGATTGCAGCAGCGGGCGGCTTAGCAGGAGAAGGCGAAGGCGAGCCGCCTCACCTAATTATCTTTCCTGAAGTATCGTTTGACCGTAAAGCGGTCATGGCGCGCGTTGAAGAGTGCGTTCAGAAGTACGGTTATTGCGTCATCGTTGTCTCTGAAGGCGCACGCTATGAAGATGGCACTTTCCTTGCCGATGCCGGCAATACGGATGCCTTTGGTCACCGCCAGTTAGGCGGCGTAGCACCAACGCTGGCTGGAATGGTGAAGCAGGACCTGGGGTACAAGTACCACTGGGCAGTTGCTGACTATTTACAGCGCGCGGCGCGCCACTTAGCCTCTAAAACCGACGTTGAACAAGCCTATGCAGTGGGCCGCGAGGCGGTAACATTAGCACTTGCAGGCAAAAATGCCATGATGCCCGCCATACGCCGTATTTCACAGGATCCCTATCAGTGGGATGTCATCTCGGCGCCGCTGTCACAAGTGGCTAACCAAGAAAAATTCATGCCACGGGATTTTATTAGCGAAAACGGTTTTGCGATTACACCTGCTTGCCGAGCGTATCTCTCTCCGCTCATCCAGGGCGAGGATTTCCCTCCGTTTGAAAACGGTCTGCCTAAAGTAGCTAAGCTAAAGCTCGCAAAAGTGGAACAAAAACTACCTAAATTCACGCTGTAAATAGTTAGCGTGTTATAAAAACGGGGCGATGAAAGCATTCATCGCCCCGTTTTTTATGGTTAGCGTTTATTAATTGAGCAACGTTACGCTTTTAGCGCAATAACCAGGAAAGCACTAATAAGAGCAGCAGAATACCCGCCACCCCCTGCCAAAAACGCCGTGACTCTTGGCGAGGCTCCTCACGGCTGGGCACGCGCCCTAACGGGACTCTTAAGGCATGCAGAAATTCGGAGAGCCGTCTAAAACGTAGTGCACGCTGAGGATCTAGCGCACGACGCAACGCGTCATCAAGCTCAGTCGATATTTCTGGATTGGTTGTTCGGGCACTACGGTAGCTGAGCTCTTCAAGATCGGTGTGGCTGCGCAGTCGATTAGGCGTCAACGTATAGGGCAATGCCCCTGTCAGCAACCAATAGACCGTTGATGCCAATGAATACTGGTCACTGCGCCGACCTACGCTATCACCTAGTGCGTACTCAGGGGCCGTGTGTTCATTAAAACCAATTTGGCGGAGTAGCTCGCCCGAGTGGCGATGGCCATCCACCTCGCGCATGTGGCAGGCACTGAAATCTGCTAACACGAGTTTGCCGTGGGGGTCGATCAGCACATTATCAGGGTTAATTTGCTGATGAATGATATCGCGATGATGCAACGCTTGAACTGCTTTACCCAGTTGATTGGCGATATCCAGACGCTGCACCAAACTCGCTTGTGGGTGCCTTTCTGCCCACTGGCGAAGCGTTTCACCTTCAACGTGCTGCATTAGGTAATAAAGGTAACGGCGTGGTCGTGACGACTGCATTACTTTGACTACAAAGGGCGAATTTACACGCTCTACCACCCATTGCTGCAGTAAAAAATGTTCCAGATAAGCGTTACGCAAAGAGAGTTCTGGGCTGGGTGCTTTCATCACCATTTCACGCTCTGAATGCACATCACGGACGCGATAAACTCTTGATTGCGCATTACGTGACAGCACCGACAGCACCTCAAGCCCATCAAACCGCTCTCCTGGCGTCAGCTCGGGGGGAATAGGCAGGTCACCATAAATAAGCCCTGGGTGATCTTCAGACTCTTCCGGCAGCTCATCAATACGCAGCAGTTGGAAGCAAAATTGATCACCTCCATACCCTCTATCTTGGGCACGCTGCTTTGCTTCGCTCGCTAGGCACTCACAGGCGGCGTCTAGATCACTGGCATTTTGGCGGATCAGACGAACGTAATCAGATGGCATTAAGGTGCCACGGACGCCCTGAGTAGTAAAAACAAAAAAGTCGCCCTGTTTAAGCGGTAGATGGGTATAGTCGATATCGACGCTGCCATCCATCCCCAAAGCACGTGAGGGGTAACGATAGCCGCCAATATCGGTCACATGGTCGCGGGTTAGCTGCTCGAACTCAGCGCCTCGCAATCGAAAAACTAACGTATCCCCCATATGAAATAGGTGCGCTTCACGCTCGCGAAAGACCATCGCGGATAGCGAAGATACGAAACTTCCTTCTTTAACATGCTTGCTTTGGCTGTAGCACCACCCATTGAGAGCACGAAGCACCCGGGTTGCCGACGTTTTCGTGTCCCAGTGGTCAGGCGTCGAGTAATAGTCAGCCAAAAAACCGCGAACACTTAAATCACCTGCCTGTTTAGCCAAGGTGTTACGAGAAATCGAGTCACTAATAACTGCGCAACCCCCTTTTACTTTCAACAGCTGCGCATCAGGCAACCGCACCGACATAGAGCTACGGTGTAGACGCCGATCAGGGGCCACAAAGGCCTGGCCATAACTAATTAGTAACTGGGCGTGCGCCAACTCATCCTCCTAGGCTTTAGGCTCTTCATGGGAACCACACAGCGGTTATGATACACGCTGATCAAGGGAAGCGATGCCCGCCAAACGTCGTGATGGCGAAAAACGACGCTTATTTTTGGATTCATCGTCATTGTTAGCGGCACACACCTATGTCGCATTGGTAATCCACTAGCCAACTTCGTATAATTCTCCGCCATTAATGCAATGCATCAACTGCTTAGCCTTCGCACTAAATAAGCCAAGCCAAGGAATAAACGATGAACTTCGATAACATCCCCGCTGGAAAGGATCTGCCCAACGATATTTACGTGGCGATCGAAATTCCCGCTAATCACGCGCCGATTAAGTATGAAATCGATAAAGATATGGGTGCCTTGCTGGTTGACCGCTTCATGGCAACCCCCATGTTCTATCCGGCTAACTACGGCTTTATTCCCCACACCCTGGCCGATGATGGCGACCCGCTGGATGCCTTGGTAGTTACCCCCCACCCCGTGGCTCCGGGCAGCATCATTCGCGCTCGCCCTGTTGGCATTTTGAATATGACCGACGAAGCAGGCGAAGATGCAAAATTGGTGTGCGTCCCGCATCCCAAGCTGAGCACGCTGTATGATGATGTTCAAGAAGTGACTGATCTTCCTGAATTGCTACGTCAGCAAATCGCTCACTTTTTCGAGAACTATAAAGACCTCGAAAAAGGTAAGTGGGTGAAAGTAGAGTCTTGGGAAGGTGTTGAAGCGGCACGCAAAGCGATTGAAAAATCAGTCGCGGCTTACCAAAAAGCTTAACCTATCGGGTTGAGCGATAACGCCAGACCGCGCTTCCTCTTAAAGGCTGCCCATGTGGCAGCCTTTTCTATTATCTGTCGTTTAATTCCGAGACCTGAGATTCAACATTAACGGAGTATGAAGAAGCGCGTCACGTCACCGCAGCATCTACGCTGACATCACAAGGTAGGATATGCTATTTCAAAATTTCCCTGATACGTCTGCGTAAGGATACTTCGTGTTGTCTTTTAAGCGTTTAAGTCTGTTACTGTTACTCTGCTGGCTTCCCCTGCTAGCCCATGCTCAGTGGTTTTCCTCTTCCAGTAATCAAAGCGATTTTTTACCTGTCCTAGAAGCCTTTCAACCTACCGCTTGGCATGACGGCAGCGCCATTTATATTGGTGTCGATATTGCGGACGACTATTATTTATATCGCCACCAATTTAGCGTTAGCAGCACAACGGACGCTGTATCCCTTGATGAGCCGCTACTTCCGCAAGGAACATTCACAACTGATGAATTCATGGGCGATGTGTATGTTTTTCGTGACATATTAGTCTTTGAAACGCCATTTTCCCCGCCCTATAGCGGCCCGATCGATATTGAACTGACGTTCCAAGGCTGTGCCGACGCAGGCCTTTGCTACCCGCCGGAAACCGTATCGCTTGATGCCTCAGAGTCATCTCCCCCCTCGGCCTTTGCTGACTGGGACGCTGCAGATCAAGCACTGCCAGGCGCTGAAGGCAGCGACGACCAGCAAATTAGTCAAACCGCGGGCACCAATAGCAGCGCTGAATTCTCAGCCCCACAAAGCGAAGATAGCCGCTTTAGCGCATTGCTCGGCAGTGCCAGCCTCCCTCTTGCCTTAGGGTTATTTTTTATCGCCGGACTGGGCCTTACTTTCACGCCCTGCGTCCTACCGATGGTGCCTATTTTGTCTTCCATTATCGTAGGACAAAAACCAACTCGGCCCCGAGCGTTTGTACTCTCAGCCAGCTATGTATTGGGCATGGCGTCCACCTACGCGTTAGTCGGTGTGCTAATGGGCCTGTTTGGCGCGGGCTTAAATCTTCAGGCCCACCTGCAATCAGCGCCGGTGCTAGTTACCTTTGCTGTTCTATTTACGCTATTTGCCTTAGCCATGTTCGGGGCGTTTGACTTAAGAGTTTCACCGCGGCTGGCCGCTAAAATTGACGGTTGGCAAGCACGTGCACAGCAAAGCGGCCCTGCAGGCCTAGCCCTGGCAGGCGCACTATCGGTATTAGTGGTTTCACCCTGTGTAACGGCCCCACTTGCCGGTGCGTTGGTGTTTATTTCTTCGACCGGAAACGCTGCCATGGGCGGAGCTGTTTTATTTGCACTAGGCCTAGGCATGGGTGTGCCACTGCTATTAGTGGGCACCTTTGGGGCAACGCTGCTACCCCGCTCAGGCGCTTGGATGAACGGCGTTAAAATTGCCTTCGGATTGCTATTACTGGGCGTTGCCATTTGGATGGTTGAGCGATTAGTACCGCCTTCGCTGGCACTTTTGCTCTGGGCAGCGCTGGCCATAGGTAGCGCACTCATGTTGGGCGCCTTAAATATGAATCAGCCACAAGGCTGGCCTAAAGCACGACAAACATTAGGACTGATGTTACTGGCATGGGGCATTGCTCTTGTCATTGGCGCAGCCCAAGGCGGCAGCAACCCATTGCGCCCCTTAACGGTATCCAGCGCCTCAACGGACAGCGGCACGCCGCAAGCAACGCTTGCTTTTCAGCAAGTTGATGAACTGAGTGCACTTGAAACCGCACTCTCTGAAGCCGCGAGTGCCCAACAGCCTGCCTTTGTTAATTTCACTGCTGACTGGTGTATCTCCTGCAAGCTAATGGAGCGCGATGTTTTTCCAGACCCCAATGTGGTCGCTGCATTGAACGATTTTCGCCTGATTGAGGTCGATGTCACCAATACGGATGCGCAAAGTCGGGAACTGCTAAACCTCTTTAACTTATTTGGCCCACCAAGTCTGCTTTTTTTTAGCCAGGGCGAAGAAGTGCGAGATGCACGCATTCAAGGTGAAATAACGGCTACCCAGCTGGTACAGCACCTGGAAGCGTTACGGCGCTGGCAACAAGGCTGAGCTGAAGCCTATGACCACCTTGTGTCGCGAACGTCGTCAAACGGTTGTTTAAATAACCAGCAACGAGCTTATGTCGGCCTTCACTAGACATGCCCGTACTTTTTCGGCAAACTTCGCAGCCATATCAGCTAAAATCTTCATGTTTTAGGACTTAGCACCGGGTAACGTTCAAGATCGTGCAGCGTTCTGTTCATTTTCAAACAAGGTTTACTGCGCTGTGACAGCGCTCAATGCAGCTGGCGATACGATACTCAACTGCATTGCGATTAACTTTCATCACTTTTGGGGCAACAGGTATGGATATTCGTAAAGTTAAAAAACTGATTGAACTCCTCGAAGAATCAAACATTAGCGAAATCGAAATTCAGGAAGGCGAAGAGTCCGTCCGCATCAGCCGCCATCCGAATGGTGCAACGTGGCAGCCTCAGCCGATGCCACAGTACGCTCAAATGCCGCCTATGCAGCAGGCGCCAGCTCAACCCAGCGCTCCGGCTGCTGAGGCAGAGCCCCAAGGCGTAAGCTATCAAGGTGAAGCGGTTAACTCACCCATGGTTGGCACGTTCTACCGTAGCCCAGCACCCGGCGCCAAATCGTTTGTGGAAGTTGGCGATACGGTTAAGCAAGGCGATACGGTATGTATCGTTGAAGCAATGAAAATGATGAATCAAATTGAAGCCGATCGCGACGGCGTCGTCGAGGCCATCCTAGTGGAAGACGGAGAGCCGGTGGAATTCGATCAACCTATGATCGTCATCGCTTAATCTTTCACAACAACACGGGTGGATTCTCCCATGCTGGACAAGGTACTTATCGCAAACCGCGGCGAGATTGCCCTTCGTATTCTCCGGGCCTGTAAAGAGCTAGGCATTAAAACCGTTGCGGTTCACTCCAAAGCTGACCGTGAATTGATGCATGTTCGCTTGGCCGACGAAGCGGTATGCATCGGCCCCGCCTCCTCAGCGCAGTCGTACTTGAATATTCCTGCATTAATAAGCGCTGCTGAAGTGACGGATTCAAGCGCCATTCATCCTGGCTATGGCTTTCTCTCGGAAAACGCCAACTTTGCTGAGCAGGTTGAGCGCTCTGGCTTTACCTTTATTGGCCCGCGCGCGGAAACTATCCGCCTAATGGGTGATAAAGTTAGCGCCATTGAAGCAATGAAGGCCGCAGGTGTTCCTACCGTGCCTGGCTCAGACGGCCCGCTAGGTGATGATGATGCTACCAACCTAGCCACAGCACGCCGCATTGGCTATCCGGTAATTATCAAAGCGGCTGCCGGCGGTGGTGGCCGCGGTATGCGGGTGGTACACACCGAAGGCCATCTGCTTTCAGCCATTACTGTCACCCGCACTGAGGCGCACTCGGCATTTGGCGATGGCACGGTTTACATGGAAAAATTCCTTGAGAAACCCCGCCATGTTGAAGTTCAGGTGCTGGCTGACGGGCAAGGCAATGCTATCCACCTTTATGATCGCGACTGCTCTTTACAGCGTCGCCACCAAAAGGTTCTGGAAGAAGCGCCTGCTCCTGGCATCAACCCGGAAGCGCGTGCAAAGGTGCTCGAAGCATGTCGCCAAGCGTGTCTCGAAATTAACTATCGTGGCGCGGGCACCTTCGAGTTCCTATACGAAGACGGTGATTTCTTCTTTATTGAAATGAATACCCGTGTACAGGTAGAGCACCCTGTCACCGAGATGGTCACAGGCGTAGATATCGTTAAGGAACAGTTGCGCATTGCCTCCGGCCTGCCACTTTCGATTCGCCAAGAAGACGTAAAGATCAATGGCCATGCCTTTGAGTGCAGGATTAATGCAGAAGACTCGCGTACGTTTATGCCCTCCCCAGGCAAAGTCACTCTGTTCCATGCCCCCGGTGGCCTTGGCGTGCGTATGGACTCTCATCTGTACACTGGCTACACCGTACCGCCTCATTATGATTCACTGATTGGCAAGCTAATCACCTGGGGAGCTGATCGCGAGATTGCCCTAACGCGTATGCGCAACGCCCTAGATGAGCTACTGGTTGAGGGGATCAAGACCAATATTGACCTGCAAAAAGATTTGGTGAGAGATAGTTATTTCCGCCAAGGCGGCGTCAATATTCACTATCTTGAAAAGAAACTCAGTAGCTAATATCTGCAAAAGCGATATAGATAGCTGATAATGCTCAACGGGGTGGCCATAGCCACCCCGTTATTGTTTTACCTTTGCGTGAATGCACGTACGCAGTGGAGATTACTGATGCCCTGGCTCCAACTCAAAGCCCATGTTGCTCCAGAACAAGCCGAACTACTCGAAGATCTGCTGTTAGAAGAAGGCGCAACGGCCATTGGCCTACAAGACGCCCACGATGATCCCGTCTTCGAACCTGAGCGAGGCACTACCCCGCTTTGGCAAGATACAATTCTGACCGGCCTATATGACGACTTAGGTGGCGTTGAAGCCATGCTTGAGCGTATTCAGGCCGCTTGGTCTGAGCAAGTCCCCGGCGAACCCTGCCCAACGATTGAGTATGAACTATTAGCCGACAGAGACTGGGAAAGAGAGTGGATGGATGACTTTACGCCGTTGCGAATGGGCCAACGGCTATGGATTGTGCCGAGCTGGCATGAGCCACCAGAAGCCAATGCTGTCAATCTCATTCTTGACCCAGGCCTTGCATTTGGCACTGGCACCCATCCCACGACAGCGCTTTGCCTGGAGTGGTTGGATAGCCTAGCAGTTAGTGGCGAACTGGAAGATAAAACCGTTCTGGATGTGGGCTGCGGCTCCGGCATTCTTGCCATTGCCGCACTAAAGCTCGGTGCTATCCATGCGGACGCCACTGATATAGATCCACAGGCACTTCAGGCAAGCCGAGACAATGCGGCGCGCAATCAGATTAGCGACGCACAATTGTCGCTTTACTATCCAGAACAACTGAACGACGGCCACTACCCCGTCGTCACGGCTAATATTCTAGCGGGACCATTAGTTGAGTTAGCCCCAATGATTGCAGGTCATGTCGCGCCCGGCGGACAAATAGCACTGTCTGGCATTTTAGCTAACCAAGCGGATGAGGTCTTGCAAGCCTACGAAGCCCAGGGCTTGACAATGGAAGAGCCCACAATTCGCGAAGGGTGGGTTCGCCTATCAGGCCACCGCGCTGTTTAATCTAGCCAACGGCCTTCACCCCATCGCCGAGTAGGCGTATCATACGCCCCCTTGAAACGCCTACTCGGCGATTATTATCTGTATCAACAGCGCAGCACAATGACCACACAAAACTTTCAGCCACCAATGATAGGGCCTTACCAGTTACCCAACCAAGTTATCTTGGCGCCGATGGCTGGCGTTACCGACCGCCCGTTTCGCCAACTTTGTAGGCGTTTAGGTGCGGGATGGGTGGTCGGCGAAATGGTGACAGCTGACCCTTCTCTTTGGCATACCCGAAAGTCCAAGCTACGTATGGATCACCAAGGCGAGCCTGACCCACGGGTTGTACAAATTGCCGGGGGGGATGCTGAAATGCTGGCCAATGCTGCGCGCCTTAACGCCGAACTAGGCGCCCAGGTGATTGATATCAACATGGGATGCCCGGCTAAAAAGGTCTGCAATAAGGCGGCTGGCTCTGCCTTAATGCGTGATGAAGCGCTTGTAGCCGAGATTCTGGACGCCGTTGTTAAGGCTGTTGATATTCCAGTTACCTTAAAAATCCGCACAGGCTGGTCTGCTGAAGCTAACAATGGCCTACGCATTGCTAAACTCGCGGAATCCGCAGGCATCCAAGCCTTAGCAGTACATGGACGTCATCGAGAGCAGCGCTATACTGGATGGGCTGAGTACGACACTATCGCTGAAATTAAGTCGCACCTGACGATACCGGTAATCGCCAATGGGGATATTACCAGCCCTCAAAAGGCCAAAGAGGTCTTGTCATATACAGGTGCAGATGCAGTAATGATTGGCCGCGGAGCGCAAGGTAACCCATGGATATTCGAGCAGATTACCCACTACCTTGCCCATGGTGAGCTGCTAACACCCGCGACTCTTGATGAGCGCCGCGACGTTCTCAATGAACACTTACAAGCTCTGCACACGTTTTACGGCGATACAATGGGTGTTCGTATAGCACGCAAACACCTTGGTTGGTACTTGAATGAAGACCCGCGCTTCAACGACAAACAGTATTATCTGCTGAAGCAGCAATTTAATGCGCTTGCCACCCCAGCATCGCAACTTGATTGGATTAATGATGCCATGACGCAAGACGCTGCAGAGCGTCTGCTAGCTAAAGGAAGCCATGCTGCATGACTGAACGCGACCTGCTTTCGAACGAGCTCTCTCACCGTCTTACAGGCACTCTGGCAGACCCTGCCGCGAGCGCACCGCCTCAACCACTTAGAGAAGCGGTTGAAACGGCGATACGTCGTTACTTCGAGCATCTCGATGGCAGCCAGGCAACTGATCTCTACGCGATGGTGATGGCCGAAGTAGAAGCGCCACTACTTAGCTGCGTAATGGAACATACTGAAGGCAACCAAACCCGCGCCGCGGATGTATTGGGCTTAAACCGTGGCACATTGCGCAAAAAACTTAAGCTCTATGGATTGATTGAAGGTGACGCCCCATAAGGGGCGTTGTTGTTTGTAATTTTCGATGTTAACTCCTTGACTCTGCACACGAGCACTCTAATGGCTGATAGTACTGCTACCCCCGTCCGTCGCGCCCTTTTGAGCGTATCCGATAAAACCGGCATTGTTGAATTCGCCCGCGGCTTAAGCCAGCACGGCGTAGAACTTCTGTCGACTGGCGGGACCTTCCGACTGCTTCAGGAAAACTCAGTTCCTGTTAAAGAAGTCTCTGAGCACACGGGTTTTCCTGAAATCATGGATGGCCGTGTAAAAACACTGCACCCCAAAATCCATGGTGGAATTCTGGCACGCCGCGGTCAGGATGATGCAGTGATGGCAGAAAACGACATTGCCCCCATCGACATGGTGGTTGTTAATCTTTACCCATTTGCCGCCACTGTCGCCAACCCAGACTGCACACTGGAAGACGCCATCGAAAATATCGATATCGGCGGACCGACCATGGTGCGTGCATGCGCCAAAAATCACGCCTTTACCACCATCGTGGTAAATGCTGATGACTATGCTCGGGTACTGGGAGAGCTGGCTGCGCAAGACGGTCAAGTGAGCGCCGCCACCCGCTTTGACCTGGCCGTGAAAGCATTTGAGCACACCGCCGGTTATGATGGCGCCATTGCCAATTACCTAGGCCGTAAAGTGACTAGCGAAAACGCAACGTTTGCTCGCACTTTCAACCTGCAATTAGACAAAAAGCAGGACATGCGATACGGCGAAAACCCGCATCAGCAAGCTGCTTTTTACGTGGATCCCCAAGCAAGCGAACCGAGCGTCGCCACTGCAAAAACTCTGCAAGGTAAGCCACTCTCCTTCAATAACGTGGCCGACACAGATGCAGCATTTGAGTGCGTTAAAGCGTTTGATGAAACGGCTTGTGTCATCGTCAAACATGCCAACCCTTGCGGTGTAGCCATTGGCGCTACTGCACTTGAAGCATATGACAAAGCCTTCGCTACCGATCCGACCAGCGCTTTTGGTGGCATTATTGCGTTTAACGTGGCACTAGATGCCGAAACCGCTCGGGCAATTATTGATCGCCAGTTTGTTGAAGTTATTATCGCACCCGGCGTGAGTGATGAGGCAGTTGCTATCGTGGCAGAGAAGCAGAATGTACGCCTGCTTGATGTCAGCGCCCACTGGCCTGGCGAAACACAGCCTGCGTTTGACTTTAAACGTGTTAACGGCGGACTGTTGGTACAAGAGCGCGACCAGGGCATGGTAACCCGCGAAGAGCTGACCGTGGTTAGCGAACGCGTTCCAACGGAACAAGAACTTCGCGACCTGGGTTTTGCTTGGCGAGTCGCTAAATTCGTTAAATCGAATGCGATTGTATACGCCAAAGAGGGTCAAACAGTGGGTGTTGGCGCAGGCCAAATGAGCCGCGTTTACTCAGCGAAAATTGCGGGCATTAAAGCGGCGGATGAAGGTCTTTCAGTGCCAGGCTCGGTAATGGCGTCAGATGCATTCTTCCCTTTCCGCGATGGTATTGACGCCGCCGCAGCCGCTGGCATTACTGCCGTTATTCAGCCCGGCGGCTCCATGCGTGACCAGGAAGTCATTGATGCCGCTAACGAAGCGGGCATTGCCATGGTATTTACTGGCATGCGCCACTTCCGTCATTAATCGCCTCGTCTTGCCATAAAAACAGGCCCCCAACGGATTTTCCGATGGGGGCCTGTTTGCTGATAGCGCTGCTTATTTATAGCACTATTTATTTATAGAACTTGCGCCTGCGCTTAACCTAGATCAATACACAGATATTTTGTCTCAAGGAACTCTTCCAAGCCTTGATGCCCGCCTTCACGCCCAAGACCGGACGCTTTTACGCCACCAAAAGGCGCGGCTGCATTAGAAATAAGGCCGGTGTTAATTCCCACCATGCCATACTCAAGTGCATCGGCGACGCGCCAAACGCGACCCAGATCTTGTGAGTAGAAATAGGAGGCTAAACCATACTCGGTGTCATTAGCCATCTCGATAGCAGTTTCCTCTTCATCGAAGGGAAAAACTGCCGCCAGCGGGCCAAAGGTTTCTTCGTGAGCCACCTTCATCTTATCTGTTGCAAAGCTAATCAACGTCGGCGTAAAGAAGTTTCCACCGAGTGGGTGCGGGTGACCACCTAGCAGCAGCTCAGCGCCATTATCGACCGCATCCTGCACATGCTCACTGACCTTTTTGACCGCCTCACCGTCGATCAACGGGCCAATGTTAATATTGGGCTCGGTGCCATTACCTACGTACAGCTCACTATTCATAGCAACCGCCAACTTCTCACAGAAGGCGTTAATAACGCTGGACTGCACCAAAAACCGGTTAGTGCATACGCATGTTTGACCAGCATTACGAAACTTCGCAGCCATGGCACCTTCTACAGCGGCATCAAGGTCTGCATCTTCAAACACGATAAAGGGCGCATTACCGCCCAGCTCAAGGGATATTTTTTGCACGTGCTCAGCCGCCTGAGCCATGAGCTTGCGGCCAACTTCCGTAGAACCCGTAAAGGTAATTTTGCGCACTTTGGGTGATTGAGTAAGTGCACTGGCGATATCTGCAGCACTGCCAGGCACTACATTAAACACGCCACGGGGAATGCCTGCTCTTTCTGCCAACATGGCGAGAGCCGTTGCAGAAAATGGCGTTTGGCTTGCAGGCTTAACGACAATCGTACAGCCCGCGGCTAACGCGGCGCCTGCTTTACGCGTGATCATAGCAGCCGGAAAATTCCAGGGAGTAATAGCCCCCACAACACCGACAGGCTGTTTTGTCACCACAATACGCTGGTTCGCTTTAGCGGCGGGAATAGTCTCGCCATAAACACGGCGCGCTTCTTCAGCAAACCAACGTAAAAAGCTAGCGGCGTAGGCAATTTCGCCCTCTGCCTCTTTTACTGGCTTGCCTTGCTCGTAGGTCATGAGCAAGGCGAGATCATGTTTATGCTCCAGCATAAGATCATGCCACTTCAGCAGCAGATCAGCTCGTTCTTGAGCTGTCAGCGCACGCCAAGCGGGTAACGCGGCATCCGCTGCATCGATAGCGCGCTCTGTCTCAGCTTTACCTAGTCGAGGCATGTCGCCCACGGACTCACCGGTTGCAGGGTTTAAGACATTAATTTGCTCACCGCTGTCGGCGGCCACCCAGCTACCATCGATATAGGCAAACGGGCAATACAGCTGTGTTTCTTTCAGCGCTTCCATGACAGACTCCTGACCAAATATTGGCCTCACGGGCTCATTGACCTGTTCATGCTAAGACGAAACCACGTGTTTAACCAAATCTTTACAATGAAATCTGCCAAAGATTCTTAGCCAGTATTTCAACTGATTAACGTTAAGAATTCCTGCCGCGTGGCTTGATTGCTGCGAAAACTCCCCAGCATCACAGAAGATGTCATACTTGAATTTTGCTTTTCCACACCGCGCATCATCATGCAAAGATGGCGTGCCTCAATCACCACAGCGACACCTCTTGATTGGGTAACTTGCTGCACTGCCTCGGCAATTTCACGCGTCAAGTTTTCTTGGATTTGCATACGCCTAGCGTACATATCAACAATACGGGCAAACTTCGAAAGCCCGAGTACTTTTCCGCTAGGCAGATAAGCGATATGACATTTGCCAATAAAGGGTAGCAAGTGGTGCTCACACATGGAGTACAGCTCAATGTCTTTTACAAGGACCATTTCATCTGTTTGCGACTCAAATACCGCGCCATTAACAATCTCCTCAAGTGATTGCTGATAGCCAGCAGTTAAGAACTGCATTGCTTTTGCGGCTCTTTTGGGTGTATCGCGCAGCCCTTCACGGTCAGGGTTTTCACCGATTGCGGTGATAATGTGGCGGTAGTGTTGAGCAATGTCGTCGGTCATTTGAAGCCTCATCAAAACTGTACGTGCTAGCCATTGAAAAATATCTGCTCTACTAGAGCGTTTACTCAACGGCGAAATATTGCTATCGATCAATAGCTGAGAGCCGTGCGCCAATCATGTACAAAAAATATACGCGAAACAACTTTTGCACAATAAGAAACACCACACCCGGTTATTTTAACGCACCTAACCGTGCTGTGGCAGAGTGCCGCGCACCCCCCTTTGAGACTATTTAAGCTGTGCTATCATGGATCGAACTAGCCAGCTTAATTCGTAGCGCTCATCTGAGATTTCCTTATGTCATTCAAATCTGCACCATTTTTCTTAACTGCTCTATTGGGAACTGCATTGGCAACCCCCTTGTTAGCCGCTGAACAGACATTAACACTACCTAAAGGTGCTAGTGTCGGTGTCGAGGTGATCGAAGAGTTTGCTTTTAGCGACAGCCAATCGCGTTATGAAGCTATCTTACTTCATCCCACCCAAGCTGGCAGCGCCTCGCATCAGTTGCCCGAATACTGCGTTTTAGTCGCCAATGCACAGTTCACTAATGGGCGCATTCGTATTACAACTCAAGACGCAACCTGCATTGAAACACACGATGCTGAAAGCGCTATTTTCACAGGGTCATTTAGTGCCGGTGCGTATGCAGAAGACGGTCAGTACGGTCTTGCCTGTGATGAGTCGCCTTGCACCTTATCGCCAGGCCAAGCATTCGTGGTAACACTGGATGAAAATATCGATATCAACGCTCAAGATAACCCTTCAGCGGAAATTAATGCTGCTCGGCGAGAGGCTGATGGAGAAGGCGTAGCCAACCCCATCCCATCAGATCGGCCTGACCCGGATGCAAGCGCTGAAAACCCACGCTCCGTCAATCAACCTGAATAAAACCACGTCACTCATCGTCAATGGAGGCGATGCTTAATTAACTCCCGCTGCAATTGTTATGCTAGCCAAATAGGCTTTTCAAGCTGTAACAACTGCTGCTCCAGCTGGCGGATGTGCTGATCCCAATAACCGCTCTCCGCCAGCCATGGAAACGCACGAGGAAACGCTGGATCATCCCAGCGAGAAATAAGCCACGCGGTGTATCGGATAAGACGATAAGCCCGCAACGGCTCGATCAGTGACAGCTGGTGTTGCGGAAATGTTTGCTCCTCTTCATAGCCTTCAACAATTTCACTTAGCTGTGCTCGCCAGCCAGATGGATCATCAACGGGTAACAGCATCCATACATCTTGGATAGCGGGCGCCATAAGGCAATCGTCAAAATCCACCAAGGTAAATGATTCATCTCTTCCTAAAACATTGCCCAGATGACAATCACCATGCGTTCGAATCATTTGATCGCTGGCGATGGGGTGCTTTTCAAGATGACGAAGAATTTTCTGTACAACGTTGTGATAAGCGCGCTGCTGATGCTTGCTTAGCCTTTTACTCTCGATAACACGGGCCTCAGCATCATCAATATCGCCCTGCCACTCTAATGTTGGACGGTACTGAAACGCCTTTCGTGATGACACTGCATGTAACCGCCCTAACGCATTACCTAATGCAAAAAGATGCGACGGATTGTCTAGCTCAGGCGCTTGACCACTGCACTGCGGGTAAAGCGTGAAGCGAAATTGCTGGTAAGTATGGAGTGATTGGCCATGCTGATCCCGCCATGGCGCAACAACGGGCACATTTGCAGCAGCCAACTCCTGAAGAAAATCATGCTCTTCCTGAATGATCTCATCTGCCCAACGACCAGGACGATAGAATTTCACAACCCAGCGCTCACCGTCATCGTCACGAAACATCAGCACTCGATTTTCATAGCTATTAAGTGCAAACGGCTCGCCAGCCGGCCAAATCCCAACAGACTCCGCAGCAGACATAACAGTGTCCGGAGAAAGCGTACTAAACGGGTGTGGCATATACCGCTCCTGTGCAAATTAAGCCTGCATTCTATCAATTATGCACCAGAGGTGTTCGAGCAACTGCCCAAATATCGACACGTTTAGCCCCCGCACGAAGCGCTTCTTCAGCAAGTGCTTGGCAGGTCGCGCCAGTAGTAACAACGTCGTCAATGATGGTGAGATGTGATGGCAGTGGACCATTAATATGAAAGGCACCTACTAAATTTTTTGCTCGCTCTTTTCTGCTTAACGTCCTTTGAGAAGGCAGCTGTTGACGACATTCAGCCGTTAACACGGGCAGTTTGACCCGCTTGCCTAGTTGATCAGCCAACCAGCGAGACTGATTAAAACCACGCTGCCGCGCCCGGGCGCTATGCATCGGTACAGGCAAGAGACCTTCTCCCATACAGCTGGGTGATTTACTCATCATCAGCTCTACCAGCAACATGCCGGCACGGGGCGACGCATTAAATTTAAAATCATGAACTAACGCTCTTATAGGCTCTTCAAATAAAAGCTCCACCGTCGCGGAGGTAAACGCTGGAGGGTTCTCTCTGCAGTGGCCACAAAAAGATTGAACGGATGCAACGCTTCCAACAGCCAAAGGCTCTTTACACTGCCAGCAGCCATTGGCATTCCACGGCAACTGTGCAAAGCACTCCTGGCACCAACCGCCACTGGTTTGCCCGGGAGAAAGACAAAACGCGCAGTAGCCTGGCAGTCCCTTTTTGGCCCAAGTGCTTGCACAATGTACTAACCGCGTTAGGAGCATACTTTCCTCAGACTGATTTAATTAACAATTTTAGTGACACACCGTTGACATTAATACGAATGCTGTTAATATACGTCTCGTCTTCAGCGGATGTGGTGGAATTGGTAGACACGCTAGATTTAGGTTCTAGTGCCGTAAGGTGTGGGAGTTCGAGTCTCCCCATCCGCACCAATTTAAAGGTTCTTACCTTCGAAAAATTCGGTAGCTTCATGCTAACCGAATTTTTTTGTTTTACGATCCTGCATAAACCGATTAGCTGACCTCAGTCTGTTTTTGAGTTAGGTTAGCAGCTAACAACTAACAACCTTATCGCTTCCAGGATCTCTTCGATGAAACCAGTGCTCGCTGTCTTTCTCCTTGGCGTATTTTGCGCACTGTCGCCAGACACCTATTCTGCTGAAACCTATTCTGCCGAAACCTATACTACTGAGGAAGATAGCGACAGCGACCTACCCGAGTGGGCTGAAGCGCGCGTGGAGCCATTTCGAGCAAGCATTGGCAACTGGGTAGACAACACATCAAGAAACATTGACTCTTTTTTTGGTGGTGATCAATCCGCTTCTGCTGATAACAGATCTTACCTCCGCCTTGGCCAGGAAATAGACTGGATGGAAGGCGAAGGCACTAACGGTGATATTAGTGTGCGTTATCGCATCGATCTTCCTACGACAGAAGACCGCCTGCGCTTAATCATTGAAAGCGATCCAGAAGAATCACAAGGCACACTGGCTGAACAAGGCTCTGGGCGGCTCTATAACGACCAACGCGATCGCAGAACATCAACATTCGGCCTTGATTGGTTAGAAAGTAGAGACAAACGTGAGAACTGGAGCAACCGCTTTGGCGCTGGCGTCCGGCTTCGTCTGCCTCTTGATCCCTATGTCCGCTTTACCAGCGAGCGCCTGTGGGACTTAAAGGATAGCCCCTGGCAGCTAGAATCATTTAATCGACTATCCTGGTTTAACAACTCAGGTTATTCAGCACGCACCGAGTGGGATCTTGGCCGGCCATTATCCACCAATCGCCACCTGCGATTTATCACCAACGTGCAATGGCGTGAGGAAGAGGACACGCTTGAGTACAGCGAGGTAGTGCAGCTAAACCAGCGCTTAAACAGCCGTAGCGCACTTCGCTACTCAGCTATCGCCATTGGTGAAAGCCTGTCTAGCCCACGAATGACAAACTACTACCTGCAAACCCGCTACCGCAGAGATATCCATAAAGGAATACTGTTTGCAGATGTCATTCCAGAATTGCATTTTCAGCGAGAAGTTAGCTACGACCCGCGCTGGGCGATGACATTACGGGTAGAAATGTATTTCCAACGCGAGCTCCAGCGCGATCACTTCCACTTCTAGCAATCAGTGCCCCACCGCGAACGCACGATAGGCCATTGGCAGGTCTGCCAATGGCCTATTAGTTAGTTGTCACCGTTAGTAGCAATACTAATAGCAACAGCTGATTTTTAGTGATTTAAAGCCGCAACCCACCGTCGCACTCGATAATTCGCGCCGTGAAGTAGTCATTTTCAAAAATGAAGGCGACGCTTTTCGCGATGTCATCAGGATTACCCAGCCGCTTAAGAGGCACACTGGAGGAGATTCTTTCCAACATATCGGGGCGCATGGAAGCTGTCATGTCGGTTTCAACAAACCCTGGTGCTACGGTTCCAGTACGAATGCCGTAACGGGCAAGCTCTTTGCCCCAGGTAACTGTCAACGCATGAACACCTGCTTTAGCAGCAGCGTAATTACTTTGCCCCATATTTCCGGCTCGAGAAATACTTGAAATATTGACAATAACGCCCTGGTGCCCAGCTTCTACCATTTGCGTTGCCGCTTCCCGGCCGCACAGAAAAACGCCGGTTAAATTGACATCAAGCACCTTCTGCCAAGCAGATAGCGACATACGTTTTTCAACTACCCCTTCTTTTGCTTTGATAAGTAAGCCATCGTCAGTGATCCCTGCATTATTAATACAACCGCCTACCGGTCCCATGCGGGCCGCAATGTCAGCAAATGCCTGCTGCACTGACTGCTCATCAGCCACATTGGTCACAAAGGCGTGTGCTTGAATATCTTGAGACGCTAACGCTGATACCGCCTCATCCAATGCTGCTGCACTCATATCCAAAAGCGCCAAACGAGCACCTTGCTTGCCTAGCCGCTCCGCCATAGCAAAGCCCAGACCGCGGGCTCCCCCGGTAATCGCGATCACTTTATTTGTCAGGTTCATCTGATTCTCCTTAGGCCGATACTTATAAAGACTGATACTTTAAATTGCTTGCTAAGCGCTACCTATCTCGCCTCGTAAAATGGCGCTATTGTGCATCGCAGCATAGAAGTTATTGAGCGAAATATCGAGCATTAGAACACATACGTAAGCAAGCTAACCGAACGTTGGCTGCTTGTTTTCGCGAATTCTGCCACCATATTGACGAATTACGTTTGTTATGGAGTCTGTCATGCCCATTCTTCTTTTTATATCGCTGTTTACGTTAGTTGATTTTGTACTACTGTTTTCGATCGGTAGCCAAATTGGTTTATTAACCACTCTGCTTCTCGTACTGGGCACTGGTTTCATTGGACTACATCTAATTCGCAAAGAGGGTGTTTCCACTCTGGCGCGCGCGCGACAGCGCATGCAAGTGGGCGAAATTCCCTCTCAAGAACTGTTTACCGGGGCCGCTCTGATTTTCGGAGGCGCCCTACTTTTGGCCCCAGGCTTTCTCTCTGACGCGCTAGGCATCGCCTGCCTGCTGCCTAACGCTCGACAGTTAATATTTAAAGCCCTCACCTGGCTAGGCTTAAAAAGCACTGCTGACCAACAGCAGCAAGCAAGCTACGAACAGGCCCAGACATCACGCTCAAGCAGTCAAGAAGGGCCGATTGAAGGTGAATTCATTAGCCGCGATGAAACAGCAAGGCGGCGCTGAAGGCTCATCGAAGAAGAATGCCAAAAAACCACATTTTTTTATCACTTACCCCTTGAAAGGCTACGAGCAGCCCCCACTTTTGAGTCAGCACACAAGTTCGGCGGATGCACTAGCTTTCGCCATTAACATGAAGGTGACTTACCTTCACTTTTCGCGGGCAAGAGGCCCACGAAAATCTCATTTAGCTAACTGCCCTTATGGGCTTTGACGATACTCAGGAGAACGTGAGCATGAATATCCGTCCTTTGCACGATCGCGTCGTTGTTCGTCGCGTGGAAGAAGAGCAGAAAACCGCTGGCGGCATCGTGCTTCCGGGCAACGCCCAGGAAAAACCCACTCGCGGTGAAATCCTGGCGGTTGGTAATGGTCGCATTCTCGACAACGGTGACGTTCGCCCGTTGGACGTTAAAGTTGGCGACTCGGTGATTTTCAAAGACGGTTTCGGCGTTGAGAAACAGAAAATCAACGGCGAAGAAGTTCTGATCATGAGCGAAGCCGATATCTTGGCAGTCGTCGAAGGCTAAATCTCGCCTCGACTACTTACTTTTCCTTTTAAATTTCAATGTTTAGGAAATAACGAACATGGCAGCTAAGCAAGTAAAGTTCTCCGATGATGCCCGCAAACGCATGGCTCGTGGCGTTGACGTTCTGGCCAACGCAGTAAAAGTTACCCTCGGTCCGAAAGGCCGTAACGTGGTACTGGACAAGTCCTTCGGCGCACCGACCGTTACTAAAGATGGTGTATCGGTTGCTAAAGAGATCGAACTGAAAGACAAGTTCGAGAACATGGGCGCTCAGATGGTTAAGGAAGTTGCTTCCAAAACGTCTGACGCTGCAGGCGACGGTACCACTACGGCAACGGTTCTGGCTCAAGCAATTGTCGCAGAAGGCTTGAAAGGCGTTACTGCGGGCATGAACCCGATGGATCTTAAGCGCGGTATCGACCAAGCGGTTAGCGCGGCTGTTAAAGAGATTCAGGCAATGTCTGTTCCTTGCACCGACACCAAGTCGATTGCTCAGGTAGGCACAATCTCCGCTAACGGCGACAAGCGCATTGGCGAGATCATCGCTGAAGCGATGGAAAAAGTCGGTAAAGAAGGCGTCATCACCGTTGATGAAGGCCGTGGCTTCGAAGACGAGCTGGAAGTCGTTGAAGGTATGCAGTTTGATCGCGGCTACCTCTCGCCCTACTTCGTTACCAACCAAGACACCATGGCTGTCGAGCTGGAAGACCCTTACATCCTGCTCGTAGACAAGAAAATCTCCAACATCCGCGAATTACTGCCGGTGCTGGAAGCGGTTGCTAAGCAAGGTAAACCACTCGCGATTATCGCTGAAGATATCGAAGGCGAAGCGCTGGCAACGCTGGTTGTGAACAATATGCGCGGCATCGTTAAAGTTGCTGCAGCTAAAGCACCTGGCTTCGGCGACCGTCGCAAAGCGATGCTGCAGGATATCGCTATCCTGACTAACGGCACCGTGATTTCTGAGGAAGTTGGCCTGACGCTTGAGCAAGCGAACCTGGATCACCTGGGTACCGCTAAGCGCATGACGATGTCTAAAGAAAACACCACCATCATCGATGGCGCTGGTGTAGAAAATGACATCGAAGCACGCGTTAACCAGATCCGTGCGCAAATCGAAGAAACCTCTTCTGATTACGACAAAGAGAAGCTGCAAGAGCGCGTTGCCAAGCTGGCAGGCGGTGTTGCTGTTATTCGCGTCGGTGCGGCTACCGAAGTAGAAATGAAAGAGAAGAAAGCTCGTGTTGAAGATGCGCTGCACTCAACCCGCGCTGCAGTAGAAGAAGGCGTTGTACCTGGTGGCGGTACTGCACTGGTTCGCGTCATGGCTAAAGTACAAGGCCTGACTGGCGACAACGAAGACCAGAACCACGGTATCAACATGGCGCTGCGCGCTATGCAGTCTCCGCTGCGTCAGATTGTTACCAACGCCGGTGAAGAAGCCGCTGTTGTTATCAACCGCGTGAAAGATGGTGAAGGCAACTTCGGCTATAACGCGCAAACGGGTGAGTACGGCGACCTGTTCGAAATGGGTGTTCTGGACCCGGCTAAAGTAACCCGTACTGCACTGCAGTCCGCTGGTTCTGTCGCTGGTCTGATGATCACCACTGAGTGCATGATCGCTGACGACCCTGAAGAGAAAGACGCTGCTCCAGACATGGGTGGCATGGGCGGAATGGGTGGCATGGGCGGCATGGGCGGCATGATGTAGTGCGACGAGAGTCGTATAGGTAGCTTGCCTAGCGGTCTACAGACGAAGTGGTCACTAACATAACGTTAGTGACCACAACCGCGCAAGAAGCATTTTTAATAAACCCGATATTCGGGCTGTCTCAGTCCGGATATCGGGTATTACCTTAGGGTAAATACCCCTTTTCCGGTATGAGTCTGCTCGTACCTTTCGCTTTGGCGATATTCGTACACGCTGAAACATTTCCATTTTTGGGAACGTGATGTAGCGGGGATATTCGTGTCTATTATTTGACTAAGCTGCCTATCCGGTGCGAAGCCGTGTTCTGGATGGTTCCATGTATCTAAACCGTATGTAGCGGTAACGATATAAGCGGAACCTGCTGTGTAGCCAGCAGTAGCCTAGGGGCAGTGCGTCGCCGGTAACGGTGAGGTGCCAAGCGTCCTGACAATGTACTCCCCCTCTTGGGGTTCAATGCGGCCGTGAGGTCCATTGAAGATCCCGCTAGTAGCATGCGGGTGAGAGGCTAGGCTGGATCATATGACCAACGTAAGTGAACTGCTAACAAGCACCGTCAGCCGCAAGGAGCGTAAGCTACTGACACGCTCTGACCAAAAGGTATTGGGTCGGTTATCCCTCTTACATCTGGGGATACGTTACCAACAGACCTACGGTGTACTGGCAGGGTCTAAGTGATCCGTGTCCATGATGCGGAACTCGGAAACCCCGTACTATTGCCCTACCGGGCAGGCAAGCCGTGAGGCGAGCTGTTAATGGTGCGGGTTTAGGAGGCTGGAAAAAGCGAATGCCGCCCTGTAATGGGGCGGATAAGAGGTTAAACGTTCCTCTACCGGAAACGGGGCCTACGTCCAGCTGGTCTTTAATCGCGTGATAGCGCTCTAAAGCGCTCAATCATGCTGATATTACGAAGAGATAGCCGAGCAAGTTAGCGGCCTTATCTCACCCCTGCGGGAGCACATACACTCCCGCAAGGGATCAATGTATCTGTTCTCCGAAGGGCGTCTTATCGGCATTCATTCGGAGGACAGCAAGATGAGTACTGGTTTTAAACAAGTACCTGCGTTCTCCCACCCGCCTGACAGCTGGCACACCATTAACTGGTCTGCCGTCGACAGAAAGGTGAGAGGGCTACAAGTGCGGATCGCGAAGGCGACTCGGGATCAACGTTGGCGCAAGGTGAAAGCTTTGCAACGACTGCTGACCCACTCGCTGGCGGCCAGAGCATCGGCCGTCAGACGTGTTACTGAAAACCGGGGCAAGAAAACGCCCGGTGTTGATGGTGAATTGTGGAGCACTCCACAAGCCAAGTGGTTAGCGTTAGGCAGGCTAAAAAGTAAGGGCTACCGCCCTGCTCCATTACGCCGTGTCTATATTCCCAAACCGGACGGTTCACGCCGCCCACTAGGGATACCGACGATGCGGGATCGGGCCATGCAAGCACTCTATTTGCTGGCGCTCGAACCGGTATCGGAAACGGTGGCTGACCGCAACAGCTATGGTTTTCGTCCATGGCGCTCAACGGCCGATGCGATAGAGCAATGCTTTGTCAATTTGAGCCGTAAGCATTCTGCTGAATGGGTGCTGGAAGGCGATATCAAGGGGTGCTTTGACAATATCAGTCACGACTGGCTGCTGGCTAATGTCCCGATGGACAAGCAAGTGCTCAAGAAGTGGCTGAAAGCGGGATTCATGGAGTCTCACCGTCTGTATCCGACAGAGGCAGGAACGCCCCAGGGCGGGATCATCTCTCCGGTATTAGCCAACCTGGCGCTTGATGGGCTTGAAAAGGTGTTGGAATCCCATTTCGGGAAGAAAAATACCAAAGCAAGCTACAAGACCAAGGTGAACTATGTGCGTTATGCCGACGACTTCATCATTACTGGCATCTCGAAAGAGCTGTTGGAAAATGAAGTACTGCCTGTCGTTTCTGCCTTTATGGCAGAACGTGGGCTTACGTTGTCAGCCAGCAAGACCGTGGTGACGCACATCGCAGAAGGTTTTGATTTTCTCGGGCAGAACCTGCGGAAGTACAACGGCAAGCTGTTGATTAAGCCCAGCCGTAAGAACCTGCAACGACACCTAAAGAAGATCAAGGACATCGTCAGACGCAACTGCATGTCACGACAGGATGTGTTGATTCACCAACTCAACCCGGTACTGCTGGGATGGGCGAATTATCACCGTCACGTCGTGGCCAAGGAAACGTTTGGCTATGTGGACTACCGTGTTTGGAAGCTATTATGGCGTTGGAGTTGTCGACGACACAGTAATCGCCAAAAGCGCTGGGTGAAGAAGAAATATTTTCATTCGGTGAAAAGCGAGAACTGGATTTTCCAAAGTACCTTAATGCCCGGTAAGCCCGTACGGTTGCAGAGCAGCAAGGACATCCCGATTGTGCGACATACCAAGATCAGGGCGGAAGCAAACCCTTATGACCCTAGAGACGAGCAGTATTTCGAGAGCAGGCTGGAGCGCTCTTGGGAAGCGTCAACGAAAGGTCGTAAGAAACTGCAAACGCTATGGAAGCGGCAAGGTAAGCGCTGCCCAATGTGCCGTGGCTTAATCACTTGGGAAACCAAGTGGAACATTCACCACGTGGTGGAACGGCATAAGGGTGGCGGTGACGAGCTGAGTAACTTGGTGTTGTTGCACCCTAACTGTCATCGTCAGTGGCATTCGCAACAGGAGAAAAGGTCACCGGTCTCTCATCTGGGAGGCTTATAAAGGCTTGAGCCGTATGCGGGGAAACTCGCACGTACGGTTCTTAGGGGGCGGCGGTGCAGTAATGCACTGCTGCTACCCGACATGCAACCCTGAGCCCTATCGCTCTGACGTTTAACGTCGCTAAGAACCCCGCCATGGCGGGGTTCTTTTATTTGGTAATGTACCCCCCATCGCTAACGATCGTTAAAATCATGCTACCATCAGCGCCTTTATCCGGCAGCTGTAGGTCTTCATTACCGTGCTCTCCAATATTCGCATCGTACTAGTGCAAACCTTCCACCCAGGCAACATTGGCGCTACCGCTCGCGCGATGAAAACCATGGGCTTATCCGAGCTCTTATTGGTTAATCCGCGCGCATTCCCAGATGACGAAGCAACTCGCATGGCAGCAGGTGCAACAGATGTGCTTGAAAATGCCCGTTGTGTAAGCAGCCTTGAAGAAGCGGTTAGTGATTGCGTACAGGTGGTGGGTGCGAGTGCAAGGCTCCGCAGCCTACCGCTGCCGCATTTCGATGAACCTGATGACATGGCGCAACAGGTGATTGAGAACGCCGCACAAGCGCCGGTTGCACTGGTATTCGGGCGTGAGCGCTCAGGTCTCACCAACGACGAAATACGTTGCTGCACACACCAAGTCAGCATACCTGCCAACCCTGAATACGGTATTTTAAATCTATCACAGGCCGTGCAGATTTTAGCCTATGAAGTACACCGTGCTTGGCGGAAGCGCGATGATAGTCACTTCATGTACCAACGGCCACTTGAAGCCACGCCGCCCAGCCGCGAGCAGTTTGTGCACTTCCAGGAGCATCTTGGACGCCTGATGCAGCAAAGTGGCTTTCTTACCCAGCCCCATGCCCGCACTGAAGAACAGCTTCAGGCGCTGTTCTCCCGCTCTCAGCCTAGCCGCAAGGAGCTCTCCTTACTCCGCGGCCTGCTCAGCGCTTTCGAGACGCACCTACCTGGGCAATAATCATGGTTTTAGTATAAAAAAGGGCAGCTCATGGCTGCCCTTCTTAGTCTGCTTGTTGGTTTGCGCGAAAAAAACTTAAAGCGACATCGCTGCCAACCACCCAAAAGCAATCAGCGGTATATTGTAGTGCAGGAAGGTAGGCACCACGCTGTCCCACATATGATCATGCTGTCCATCAACATTTAGACCTGAAGTTGGCCCCAGCGTGGAATCAGACGCTGGCGAGCCAGCATCGCCCAGTGCAGCCGCGGTACCAACCAGCACAACCGTCGCCATTGGCGAGAAACCGAACTGCACCGCCAGCGGTACAAAAATCGCTGCGATAATGGGAATGGTTGAAAACGATGAGCCAATCCCCAGGGTAATAAACAAGCCTACCAGCAGCATAACAAACGCCGCTAATCCGCGGTTATCACCAAACAGTTCAAACGCACCTGTCACTAACGACTCGATATCCCCTGTCGCCTTCATTACTTCTGCAAAGCCAGCCGCTGAAATCATGATGAAACCGATCAACGCCATCATGCGCATACCGCTGGTAAATAGATCGTCTGCTTCACGCCACTTAAAAATGCCGCCCAGCGAAAGCAGACCAATCCCCACTAGCCCACCAATAATCATAGAGCCGGTATATAGCTGTAAACCTAACGCAGCCACAATAGCCACGCCCGACATCACCAGCCCAAACGTATGAGGTTTTGCAGGCGAGTGACCTTGGTGGGCATTAGTCGCCACTAGATCTTTATTAGTATATTCACGCTGCCCACGGTAGCTGAAAAACAGTGCTACGAGTAAGCCAATGGCCATTCCTCCTACCGGAATAGCCATTGCCATGGGCACCATGCCCCGGGTAATTTCCAAACCCAGTGACTCGCCAGCGCTATTTAAATTTGCCAGCAGAATATCATTCAAAAAGATCGCGCCAAATCCTACAGGTAGCAGCATATACGGAGCGGTTAACCCAAAGGTAAGCGCACACGCCACCGCGCGGCGGTCAAGCTGGAGGCGATTCATTACCACCAACAACGGCGGAATCAGCACCGGGATAAACGCTATATGCACCGGAATGGCGTTTTGTGATGAGATAGCCACCAAGAGCACTGCGACGAGCAAAAACACCTTTACCCGCGCCTGATGTGCCGCAGTCGCTTCTTTTCCCAACATTGTAATCAGGCGATTGGCCAGCATATCTGGAAGCCCTGAACGGGAAATAGCCACCGCAAAGGCCCCAAGCGTGGCATAAGCAAGGGCTACTTGCGCGCCTCCACCAACACCATCATTGAATGCACTGAGCGTTTCATCCAGTGAAAGACCGCCAACCAAGCCCCCAACCAGCGCGCCTACAACCAGTGCAAACACCACGGATACCCGAGCAAGCGAAAGCGCCACCATGACTAGCACAGCAAGAATTACCGCGTTCATTAAGATTCCCAGTTAGATAAGTGAGTGAGCTTACAAAAACTGGGGATTCTATCAGATCAGTGGTTTCTCGGTAGCGGTAATGACAGTAGTCATCACCACAACAATGACAACACTCAACCCTCTTTACGGTCAGTGGCTCAACTAATCTCCCTGGCATCAGGTGGCTGAATTAAAATGCTGCTTGATCCGCCCTATTGAGAAGCGCTAGGCAATCACTGGCGATTACTCGCTCTTCATCGGTTGGAATGACCCAAACGCCCACACGGCTACTCGCTGAAGAGATGCAACAGGCATCACGCTTATTGGCTTTTTCATCAAGTTGCATGCCCAACCACTCACACTGCGCCACAATACGTGCACGCACCGGTGCTGCATGCTCACCAATACCGGCGGTGAATATCAATTGATCAAGCCCGCCCAGCGCGCCAGCTAAACTGGCGATTTCCCGCGCGGCGCGATAGCAGTAAAGCTCAACAGCCTCTTCGGCTTCCGGGGCATCACTTGCAAGCAACTCGCGCATATCGCTACTTATTCCAGAGACACCGAGCAGCCCTGAACGCTTGTATAAAAGCGCTGATACGTCCTCAATACTCATTTTTTCATCACTAATTAAGTAAAGCACTACGCCTGGATCCAAGGCACCAGAGCGAGTCCCCATCGGCAATCCATCAAGCGCAGTAAACCCCATGCTGGAAGCCACACTAATGCCATCACGAATAGCACACATACTGGCACCATTACCCAAATGCGCCACCACCACCCGTGAACGGGGTGCATCATCCGGCAATACATTAGGTAGCGTGCGCTGAATATAATCGTAGGAAAGGCCATGGAAGCCATAACGTATCAACCCCTTGGCCGTCCATTCCCGCGGCAAAGCAAACTGCCGAGCCACCCAGGGCTGATGAGCATGAAACGCGGTATCGAAACATGCGATCTGCGGTACGTCTGGCAGACGCGCCATCAGTAGTTTGATAGGCGCAAGTCCATGGGGCTGATGCAACGGCGCTAAGCTTGAAAATTTTTCCAACTCGATCACGTCGTTAGCGCTTAATCTAGTCGCTTCACAGTAGGTTTGGCCGCCATGAACAACGCGATGCCCAATGGCAACCAGGGTACTTTTATCCTCACGCTGCTCAAGCCATGCCATCAACTTTGTGATGGCCTCTTCATGGTTTATTGCCGGGGTTAGGCCCAGCGCCTCCAGAGTTTGCAAACTATAGCGATGCGGGGGCTGTCCAGGTTCGCGATGCGCTAACGACACGCGACATTGCGACGTTGCCAAGCCCGAAAAATGGCCGCTGTAGGCGACCGTCAACGCCTCCTGAATTCCACCGGCAGCGTCTTCATCAGTGATATGATAAAGCGCAAACTTGACGCTGGAAGAACCACTATTCAGCACCAGTATTTCCTGCATGGTTATGCTCCTGAAGGGTTACTGAGTAGGCTCCGACGCTGATAGTCAGCGAGTAGTAACGCTAATGCACTGGATGCCATGCGCGTCAATGCATCATCCGCGCGGCTTGTCAGCATGATCGGCACCCTAGCGCCGACGACAACGCCCGCCCCCGTGGCATCCGCCAGGTGAGTCAGTTGCTTCATCAACATATTGGCCGCTTCAAGATCTGGCGCGAGTAGGATGTCGGCACGCCCTGCCACTGGCGAAATGATGCCTTTAGTTCTTGCCGCCGCTTCTGAGACGGCATTATCGAAAGCCAGCGGACCATCCAAGGTGCCACCGCTAATCTGGCCGCGCTCAGCCATCTTACACAGGGCCGCCGCATCAATCGTAGACGTGATTTTGGGGTTGACGGTCTCGACAGCAGAAAGGATCGCCACACGGGGATTGTCGTTACCCAATGAGTGAGCTAACTCGATCGCGTTTTGAACAATATCGCGCTTCTCAGCTAGCTTAGGATAGATATTGATTGCCGCATCCGTAATCAACAATGGTCGCGGGTAGGTTGGCACATCAAAGGCCATCACATGACTTAGGCACCGCTCGGTACGCAACCCTGTGTCACGCTTAAGCACTTCATGTAAAAGCTCATCGGTGTGCAGCGCGCCTTTCATCAACGCACCTACGTGGCCTTGACGTGCTAATGCCACCGCTTGTTCAGCAGCCGCGTGGCTGTGGGGAACATCCACCAGTTCGAATGCACTGATATCCACCTCGGCTTTTTCGGCGGCGAGTTGTATTTTCCCTTTGGGCCCAACCAGCACAGGAATAATTAAACCTTGCGCCGCTGATTCAACCGCTCCACAAATAGCACTTTGGTCTACCGGATGAACAACGGCAGTGGGCATTGGCTCCGGATGATCGGCAGCAGTTAAAATCTCATGCAACCTGCCACGCTCGGTTAAACGCACTTTGGGCAGCAACGCGCGAGGCCGTTGGATTTTTTTAATCGGTGCCAATACGCTAGCGTCACCTTCAATAACCGTATCACCGCGTTGATTTTCGCAACGGCAGGCAAAGGTGATCCTATGATGCTGATCGTCTTTTTCAATAGCCCGCACGGAGACCCGCAGAACATCCCCCAGCCTTACGGGGGCCTTAAACTGCAACGACTGGGTAAGATAGACCGTGCCCGGCCCAGGCAGCTGCGTTCCCAGCACAGTGGATATCAGCGCGCCGCCCCACATGCCATGAGCAATGACTTCCTGAAAACGGCTGCTCTTAGCAAAGTCGCTGTCGACGTGTGAAGGATTAATGTCACCTGACATCACAGCAAACAGTTTGATGTCCTCCATGGTCAGGCGTTTTTCTAGGTGGGCTTCATCACCGACCGTTATTTCGTCATAGGTGCGATTTTCAATTAGATCATTAGCGTCATTGGCCGACATCGAGTGACTCCTTTAAACCACGTCCTTAAACTAGGAAACTTCCTTAATCACCCATACGTTAGAAGCGAATATGGTGACCTGCATCTACATAGTGGGTTAAACCCGTCAGTGACGCTCCAGCATCAGAGGCGAGATAAACGACGGCATTGCCGACAGATTAAGAAGTTCGTCGGTATCATCCACACTTAGCTGCCCTAACTTAAGCATTTTTTATGTCGTTTAAGCGTCACTAACAGATACGAATCATTTGTGACACAAGCTTACGACTTTAGTCAAAGCACACTTGTTGCTTTGCAACATACTACCTAGTATGCCGCCCTCAACTTATTACCGACACTGCTAATTCGTCCGACAGTTGATAGCTTCTAAAAAAATCTGACCCGTGAGATAGTTAGTTAACGCGTTAACAAACTACAGAACAAGGGACGTAAAATGGCATTGACGCGACATCGCACACTACTCCTTATCATGCTAGCAAGCGTGGTTATTTCCACTGCTATGGGGCTTCGCCATGGTTTTGGGCTTTTCCTTGAGCCGATGAGCAGCGATTTCGGCTGGGGGCGCGGCGTGTTTGCCTTTGCCCTTGCAGTTCAAAACCTAATTTGGGGGCTCTCTCAGCCTTTCACCGGTGCGCTGGCTGACCGTTTTGGAGCGGCGAGAATTATTGTCGTAGGAGCCATTTTGTATGTGACGGGGCTGTGCTTTATGAGCCTTTCCACCAGCGCATTAGGCATGACTCTAAGCGCTGGATTCCTCATTGGTTTAGGCCTATCCGGCACTACATTTTCAGTAATTTTGGGCGCAGTGGGACGCGCAGTACCCCCCGAAAAACGCAGTATGGCGATGGGCATTGTCAGTGCCGCTGGCTCTTTTGGACAATTCGCGATGTTACCCGGCACACTGGGGCTAATTGAGTGGCTTGGCTGGTCAGCAGCTCTTCTAGCGATGGGCGCCATTGCCGCGCTGATGATTCCCCTGGGGGCGATGTTAAAAGACCGCCCAAGCCCCAGCGCACTGGGCGACTTAAGCTTACGCGACGCGCTCAATGAGGCGGTCGGCCAGAAAGGCTTTTGGCTACTGTGCCTCGGCTTTTTCGTCTGCGGCTTCCAAGTTGTATTTATTGCTGTCCATCTACCTGGGTATTTATTCGATAACGGTCTGGCTATTCAGGTGGGCACCACGGTGTTGGCACTGGTTGGTTTGTTCAACATTGTGGGTACCTACACGGCAGGATGGATGGGAGGAATTTGGTCAAAACCGCGCCTACTTAGCTGGCTATACTTAATTCGCGGCGCGATAATTGCCGCTTTTGTCATATTGCCACTGACCTCTACCAGTGCTTATTTATTTGGTATCGCCATGGGCCTACTATGGCTCTCAACCGTGCCGTTAACCAACGGCATTGTGGCGTCTGTATTTGGTGTTCGCCATTTATCCATGCTGGGCGGCATTGTATTCTTATTTCACCAGCTAGGATCATTTATGGGTGTCTGGCTTGGCGGATATCTTTATGATCTCACTGGCCATTATGACACTGTCTGGAAGATTGCCATTGTGCTCTCACTGGTCGCCGCTGGTCTGCACTGGTTTATTAGCGAAAAACCACTGACACGAAACATCACTCCTCAGGTGGCCTCATGAAACCACTAACAGCGTTTGCACTGTTGATAGCATTAGCAATGCTACTGCTGGGCGGAGTGGTGCTAGCCTGGTGGGGCTGGCACTCTTTAGATGGCTCGCTGCTGCTATTTGGCAGCAGGCTTTGCTGAGAAGCCCCAAATCCTGAGCTGAGTCACGCTGGTCACTATTTTTTTACTTTACACTCGCCGCTTAAAGGCACGCTTACTAGACACCTGCCAATTCATAACAACCATTTATAAGCCCCGGTGAAAATAAACGCTCAATGAATATCGTTACCTCGCTAGCACACCAGCTTAAAGACAGCCTTAGAGACCTATTACCTGTTGTCCTGGTTATGGGCTTTTTTCAGATTGTCGTCATACGCCAGCCGCTACCCGATTCACTCGCCCTTTTAGATCTAGTGCTAGGGCTCGTGTTTGTCGTAATGGGACTGACTTTATTTATCAAAGGCCTCGAACTAGGACTTTTCCCACTAGGCGAAAATCTAGCACGCGCTTTTGTGCAAAAGGGATCGGTATTTTGGCTGCTGCTATTTGCGTTTGCGCTTGGTTTTGGTTCAACCGTTGCTGAGCCGGCACTTATTGCCGTCGCTGCCCGCGCAGGCGAAGTGGTCTCAGAAAGTGGCTTAATTGCGAATACTAGCGATGCCCAGGCTTCTTTCGCTTTTACCCTTCGTATGGTGGTGGCCGTTTCTGTTGGCACTGCAGTCGTTGTCGGTGTATTGAGAATTTTCAAAGGCTGGCCTCTACACCTGATGATTATTGGCGGCTATATCATTGTCTTATTGCTGACACTGGTGGCTCCTAGCGAGTTAATCGGTATTGCTTATGATTCCGGCGGTGTTACCACGTCAACAATTACTGTTCCGCTCGTTACGGCGCTAGGCGTGGGGCTCGCATCGACGATTAAAGGACGAAACCCAATGCTGGATGGCTTTGGCCTTATTGCTTTTGCATCAGTCATGCCCATCATTTTCGTGCTGCTATTCGGCATTTTTGGCCTCAATTTAGTCGCAGGGAGCTCTTGATGAATTTAATCACTACCTTTTGGGACACTCTGCGAGACATTTTGCCCATTGCTGCCATTATTTTTGGCTTTCAGTACATTGTAATTCGCAAACCCATTAAGCGCTTACCGCAAGTATTGGCTGGCTTTTTCATGGTGTGGGTTGGACTGTCGCTATTTCTTGTGGGCCTTGAGCAAGCGCTCTTCCCCATGGGGGAATTAATGGCCACCCAGCTAACTAATTATGATTTTTTGCCTGCTGTTGCAGAGGGAGCTCAACGACACTGGAGTGATTATTACTGGGTATATATATTTGCTTTCGCGATTGGTGCGAGCACGACCATTGCCGAGCCATCGCTTATTGCTGTCTCAATTAAGGCTGGCGAAATTTCAGGCGGAACCATAGACCCATTTATGCTGCGTCTTGCTGTGGCGTTAGGTATGGCATTCGGTATCACTCTTGGTGTATGGCGTATTGTGATGGGTTGGCCACTCCAATGGTTTGTTTTTGCTGCTTACTGTTTAGTGATTATTCAAACCCTGCGCTCACCTAAATCGATAATTCCCCTTGCTTTTGATTCCGGCGGCGTTACAACCTCGACCATTACCGTGCCCATTATTGCAGCACTAGGATTGGGCCTGGCGTCATCAATACCCGGCCGAAGCGCTCTGATGGACGGTTTCGGCATGATTGCTCTCGCCTGCTTGTTTCCCATTATTACGGTGATGGGATATGCACAGATTGCTCAGTGGAAAGATAAACGCAAGCAAACCACTGATAGCCTCTCTTACAGCCAAGCTCCGTCGTCTACTAAAGGAGATAAAAATGCGCTTTAAACTGATTGTAGCGTTAGTTGAGGATGAACTAAGCGACGATATTCTTCAGGCCGCTCGCGATGCCGGCGCTACCGGGGCAACGGTAATCAATAACGCTCGCGGTGAAGGTCTCAAAAAAGCACGGGGTATTTTCGGCATGGAAATTACCGCCCAACGAGATGTGCTGCTTTTTTTAGCTGAAGAGCACATCAGCCGACATATTCTCCAAGCCATCGCTGACGTTGGCGAGTTTGACGAAACATCCGGCACAGGTATTGCGTTTCAGATCGATGTAGAAGATGCCCTAGGCGTAACGCATCAAATCAAATCTCTTTCAGAAACGCTAAATCAGCCCTTAGGCTAAGGAACTTAAAATGTCGAACGTCAAAGCCAATATGACAGAGCGCACAGTAAAAGATGTCATGCATTCTCGCTATGTGACGGCAGATGGATTATTAACGGTTGCGGATGGTATTACCTTAATGCGCCAACACAAAGCCAGCGTTATCATCATCAATCGGCGTACTGAGCTCGACGAGTTAGGCATCGTATTACCCTCTGATATCGCTAAGAAAGTCCTCGCACCTAACCGCCCTGCCGAACGTATCAATCTGTATGAAATTATGAGCAAACCTGTTGTTAGCATTCGCACCGAGATGAACGTCCGCTACTGCGCTCGGCTTTTTGATCAATTTGGCCTATCACTCGCGCCCGTTATTGATGCAAACCAACAAGTATTAGGCATCGTTGATTACCACCAAATGGTACTAGGATGGCTGACTAACTCTTGATGTGGCCAATCCCACGATGACACCATAAACGTATTAATACGCCGTGCCTGGGTGGAAACAACAGAGTCAGGAAAAAGCAGCAAGACGCTACTAGCACAATGATTAGCCAACCATACTGCTTGGCCATTATTTCTTTCTCCTGTGCTAGGATCCCAATAAGTACAGCTGTAGCTCAACAAAAAAGCTTTATGCAAACAGTTTAGCCATGGCTAACAATTATCTAAAAAAATGCGCTACCATCACTAATTAACGTTTCCACTAACCTTGATAAATTTTGCCAATGAGTGAATACCAACAGCAACACTCTCCTACCGCATACGGCCAAGATGGAGATGCGCTACCGCCAGTGGAACAGCATGCGCAGCAGTATGAGACGGTGCGTAATGCCCACGAAACGGAACTGATCGAAGATTATGTCGAGTTAATTGGCGACTTATTACGCCACCGTGGAGAAGCGCGCGCAGCCGATATCGCTACTCGAATGGCCGTTAGCCAAGCGACCGTCTCTAAAATGATTCGCCGCCTGAATGAGCTGGGCCTAGTGACAAGCAAGCCCTATCGCTCGCTCTTCTTGACCGAAGAAGGCCAAAAAATGGCCGAAATTTCCCGGACGCGTCACGATGTAGTGCTGCATTTCTTGCGTGCCCTTGGGGTCGATGACAGTACAGCGCGTATTGATGCAGAGGGCATGGAGCATCATGTTAGTGATAAAACACTCACGATCATGCAGCGCTTCACCGAGCAACAGCGAACATAATTACGCTACTGAATTCACTTGATGGGTACAGCTGAGAGGCGATTCACTTGGGCTATTCGCCCGTTCCAGATCATCTCAATATGAGTGGTCTGGATAATATCCAGGATGAACTGCGGCGTCATTAACGCCCAGCAAGTGGCTCCTGGTTGCCGAACAGAATGGTAACGCAAACCGGTACGTTGCTCTTTGCGAAGCTCTCTGCCTAACGTGCGCGCTGCTCGATAATCGTCGGCATCATAAATGGCATGGGATGGCTGAAGCGCCAAGCCATCACGACAGGCTTTTTCATTAAATAGGCACTTAAGCCCACGGAAGATAAACCGTTCAAAATGTAACGATGGTACGTTTTTCCAATAGATTTCCTGATGGTGCCTCGCTTCACTGATTGCCGTTGGTTGTGCATCCGCAATGTAAAGCACACCAAAGCTGCCGTCGCTAAAGCGAGAACCCTCCGGATTAACGTGGGTAAAAGGTGCTGTCGCATAAGAGCATCCTCGGATACCAAAGGGAATCTGGTTGTGAGGAATGAGTCCCAAATCACCAGCCTCGTTACGCAGCCTTGGGTTCGTCAGCGCCTGCAGGGCATAAAGCGCTTCAAACTCATCGAGGCTCGCAACATCGTCAAACAGCCCAATGGGAGGAAATTTACTGTTGACTAAGCGATACCCCACTACCTCTTTCGATTGACAAAGGGGCAGCGAACCTTCGCTTATTCCCGCCGAATCTACCACTGAGCACCTCGCAAGCTATCAATACGCTTGAAGGTTTCATAAAGTGCTGCGAAATCTCCAGTACCGATCACTTCAAGCGGCGTACGCCCGTTAAAGTAAGGATTGTGATTTGCCATAGAGACGAACCCGTAAACATTATCAGGGTTTTCAAACAGCATTCGCAGTGCCGCATGAATATTGAGCAAATAACTGATTCGTGCCAATTGATCACTGTCTAACTTGATCTCAGCTAAATCTCCCCGCCGCGCGCGGGCATAGCTGCTGTGGGAGACGCGTAGAATAGATTCGCCCTGCTCACCTGTCGCCCGCCATTTATCCAAAATACGCACAGCGGCTTTCAAACCAGCCGCAGCGGCGGCCTTGTCCTGAATAACATTGCTGGCTGTTTGCATAAGCACCTCGTACCCTGTCTGCATCCACCTATCCATAGATACTAAATCAAAAGATTTGTGTCTGCAAAGACTGTGCCTGTCAATACCGTATCTACAAATACAACTTGATTCATAAGACTATCCACCTCAAAGCGTAGCCTTAGACTTATCAGGCACCTACGGATGAAGACGATAGTCTGCTGCTCTCTAAAAAAACATTAAGTAAAAAAATGCCTCGCCGAATATTTTCTTAATATTCGGCGAGGCATTTATAAAAACAATACTCGACTACCGCTTATCTATTACCATCCACTATTCACCAATCACCAATCACCAATCACCAATCACCAATCACCAATCACCAATCACATAACTTCAAGCTAAGATCTTTCTGGCTTAGCCAGGCCGAGGAGTAACGCCAACCTGTACGTTGCTGAATAAGATTTAAAATAATAACACAACAGATAAGCTAAAAATCTCTCTGAAAAAGTCAACTCTTTTTCTAAAAACAACTTTAGCGCTTTTATTGGGGGGAAATAGCCTTTAGCTAAAATTATAATGAAACTCCTCTTCGAATTCTTTTTCATTTTATTCAACTGTCCTCCCATCACTCGCCTTCGTTTTTTAAGAATATCCTTTACATTTGAGCGTGCTGGATGGTTAACAATAACCTCCTGGGCGTATTCAACAGGAATCCCTTTTTCGCTCGCACGCACTCCCCATTCATTGTCACCACCAGACATGAGGTTATCGTTAAAATATCCAACTATTTCAAAGTTTTTTGACCACGTCACCATATTAGCAGTCACCGCTCCTCCCCGCTGAGCATAGCGTTCTTGATCAAATCCAAAGGCCTTTTCATAAATTTCAACAAGCGTCAGTTTTTCAGATTTGAAGAAAAGCTCTACTTTACCAGCAACGCGTTCTGCACCTTTATCGAGTCGATTAATAGCTGTCTCCAGCCAATAAGGATCTGGGATACAATCAGAATCAGTAAACGCAACTATTTCACCTCGAGAAATCTTTAATGCGGCATTTCTTGCTGCATATGAGCCTGGTTTCGCTTCTTTGATCATGGTGAAGTTGTTGGGTAAGTAAAAGTCCGCTGGCGGAGAATCATCAGAGGCATTATTGACAATAATGACTTCAAAATTGTCTTGAGCAATCGACTGGTTCTCTAATGCAACAACACACTTTTTTAGACGTGACCAGTCATAATACGTCGGTATAATCACAGAAACCCTTGGAAAACCAACTCGAGCGCCAACATTGGCATCGTCACTTACCTGCCTGCTTTTTATACCTTTTTCATAAAATGACATGTCGCATCCCCATAAAATCATTGAGAAGCTGGCTTTATTCTCTATTCAAACTACGTACTCATTTTGTAGTTACATTCATTCAGGCATGGCTGGTTACTTCGAGGCGACAGCTGTTACGCAGATGAGAGGTGACGCGTTCACACTCTCTGCCATCGTTCATAGCGGCATGGCGAGCTACAAAAGTTGCTAAGCGCTGGTGATGGACCTTTTTAGTCAAGGAGTCCCAGGCTTCAGGTAAATGCTCCCAAGATTCGATTACCGGACCTGGCGCATCAGCAAGATAATCTCCATAAACTCCTACATCGAGGTTGAGATAATCATCCAGGTCAGGTGCCATCAAAATGATGGGGCGATTCAAACAAGCATAGTCGAACATCAAACTCGAGTAGTCCGTGATAAGTACATCCACGGCCGGAAATAAAGCATTTACATCTGGAAATATACTGACAGGCGCTTCACGAATACTCGCATTCCCCTCCATTAACGCTTGTACACCGCTCATTTTCAACGAGGTGTGCCCGCGGATGAGTAATAGTACTCGATGCTTTTCAAGCCATGGTAGTAATGCTTCTAGGCGTTCTCCTTGAGACACATCAAGCCCCCCTTTGCCTTGCATTCTAAGGGTCGGGGCATATAGCACCACCTTGTCGTACGCCAATATATCGATGCCAGCCTGTTGCAATAATGTTGACGCATTTTCTTGGAAAGCATTCCAGCGAGGATAGCCAAGGGCAGTGACACGATCGCTAGGTAAACCGAAGGCAGAGATCAACCGCTCTCGGCCGACGTCGGAAGCCACTAATACTTGCTGAGGCCTGCGCTGCCCAGGTAGAAGCCGGCGCAGGTAACGATCATACACGCCGGTAAAAACGCCAAGCCGGGAAGAGCGAGCATCCTGAACCAAGCGCTTAAGAGGGGTTCCATGAGTTAGGTTGATTAGCTGCCCCCCAAATGACGCATGCGGATTAACATCTTCTGCTGAATGAGTGACGAGAAAAAGCCGCGCACGCAGCGACAACAGGATTCCTTTGACTGAGTAAGCAAGATAGGCTTCTCCGCCCTCTTCACGAACTCGCTTAACAACCTCTTGATCATGCGCAAGCCAAACCGCTCTCAAGCTAGGCTCATGATCACGCACATGGCGATACAAATAGCTTGTGTTGTCAGCGAACTGGCGACCATGCCAAGCACCAAATATCCATAAACGATCATTGCGAGGGAAGCATCCGCCAATCAGGCACAGCGGTAACCATGCCAGCTGTTTTGCTAAACGAAGTGTGTAAGAGGACATTGTGATTTCCTTGGCACTATCGCCATCAAACAAAGGAACATTAGCCGAAGTCTTTTCTTAACGTATCGAGCACGTCAAAGGCATTCATTAACTCATCACGTGAAACGCTATAGAAAGGATTAAGTGAACGTTTCAATTGAGTCGTAGAGACGCCATCGGTACGTGGCAGATATATCACTTCACAGTGGGGTGAAAGAAAGTCAAAGTGGCCTTTCCAATCATCACCAATGGCAAAGGTGTCAACTGAATAGCGCTGGATATCCTGAAGCTTTTGTTCCCAGTCGGTCTCGGGAATCACTTGGTCGACATAGCGCAAGGAGCGAACAATCTCAGCACGGTGCTCAAATGGAATCAACGTGCGCTTGCCTTTGAGCGTGTTAAACTCATCCGTTGAGATCCCCACTACCAAACGATCCCCCATTTCAGCCAACCGTCTTAGCAAATTCAGATGGCCAATATGGAACATGTCAAAGGTGCCATAAGTAATTACTGTCTTGGTCATGAGTACTGTCCCCTTTGCTTGCTCAGATTATTTAATACGGCGACGCAACTGATCGTAATAAGGTTGGGGCACTAGTAATGAGATAGCATGCAGCCATAAACGCATGTTCATCCCTCCCAATCTTAATGCTTCTAAATCCAAGCGCACTGATTGGCCAAGCAGCTTCTTCTCAACGGCCCAAGAAAGAACTTTGCGATTTATTGCCAAACGCAATTGTCGCCGCTCACTACGCTTTAATGTTGATTCATACTGTTTAAAAAGATCAACACCTGGATGTAAACCAACAAGGTTGCGTTTATCACGAGTAATATCGCTGTTTTCAAGCAGCCATAAAGTAGTCACATTGGCGTTGTAGTGAATGGTTTTTAATTCGCAAAGCACTTTCAACCAGAAATATACATCGCCACCTCGGCGATAAAGCCCTGCAGGAAACCCTCCCATAGATAAAAAACGCTGACGCGAAATACACGCACCATTCATGTGAATAAAGTCGAAAAGTGCAAAGAATTCTAGGGCTTCCAAGCGGCTCAGACGACCACTAGCCCGCCCTTTTATTCTCGGCAGCCGCCGCCAGCCTTCCATCTTCTGGTAAGCATTGACGTATAATTCAATATCAGAATATTGACTAATTGCATTGGCAAAACATGACAAGTGGTCTGATAACATAATGTCGTCAGCGTCAAAAAAAACCAACCACTTACCTGTTGATTTATCTGCCCCTAAGTTGCGCGCAGCATATCCTCCTGAACCGGGAGAATCACGCTGGTAAAGCCTTAACAAACCGGCCTTCTCATACTGCTGCAAAATGCCAAGAGAGCCATCAGTAGAACCATCATCTACGGCAATCACCTCAAAATCTTTGAAATTTTGCCTATATATACACTCCAGGGAATCACTTAAAGTGTTCACCTTATTATAGACAGGTATGATCACCGAGAAGAAAGCCATATCAATAGGTTCTCATAATTGTATTAGGAATAGGATTAATAGGTTTTATCCAACAGACCATTAACCCCTAGGAAATAATTTTATATTTTTAGGCTTCATTAATAGCATTATTGTTAACTAGCGCTTGCTCTCGGCTACTCGCTACCAGATCTTTTATTTGCATCGATTTAAGCATGACGGCATTAACTTTATGAACGTCGTACCGATCTTTAGCAATTTCATACGAACGTCGGCCCATGGTTTGTACTAGGGCAGGACTGTCAATGAACGCCTGCATGGCGCTCTCAAGCGCACCGACATCTCTAACGGGTATCAAGTAGCCATTATCACCCTCAATGACAGTCTCACGGCATCCAGGCGCATCGGTAGTGATCACCGCCCGCCCCATCGCCATGGCTTCCAACACTGATCGGGGTGTACCTTCCCGGTAATAGCTGGGAAGTACATAAACACTGCAATTCGCTATTGCCGGGCGCACGTCATTAAGCCAGCCTAAATGATCAATTGAGCCCTCCTTAATCCAGGTATCCAATTCTTCCCGGGTAATCGTATCGGGATTACTATCAATGTCACCGACCAGTTGAAATACTATCTCGGGATGCCGCTGTTTGATTCGGCGTGCAGCGTCAGCATATTGACGCACGCCTTTATCGCCCAACAGGCGAGCAATCAGTAAGAAGCGCGGTGGACCTACGGGTATAGGAGCTACCGTAAAATGACTCATGTCTACCCCTGATCCATTGAGAACCTGCGAAGGCACCTTCTCACGCAGTATCCCCAACTCACGAAACAAAGCGTTATCATCAGGATTCTGAAAAAACACCTTGTCTGCTCTATTGAGTGCCGCGGCATATAACCTACGCACAACTTGATAGACCAGAGCACGCTTGCCGCTGGCCTGACTAGCAAATGCGTAACCCAGCCCGGTAACTAATGCATAGCGGCGAGGAACTCTGGCCAACCAGGCGGCTAGCAGTCCGTAGACAACTGGCTTGATTGTGTAGCTAAGCACCATTTCAGGGCGAATTTTGCACATAAGACGATAAAGTGCGTGCAGCGTTAAAGCATCGCGCCACGGGTTTAGCCCATTTCTCTGCATCGGATAGTCGTGAGCAACCGCTCCCCAGGCTTCAAGCTTCTGGCGAGTAGTCATGTCTTCAAGAAGCCCTGGAGCAGCTACATGGACGTCTAATCCAGCCTTGATCAGGGCTTGAACCAATGGCCCTCGAAAATTGACCAATGAATAGCTTGTGCCCGATATCAGCAAAAAACGCTTATTCGAGGTAGCAACCTTAGGCTTCATAAAAAACTCCTTAACGAAACACCAAGCCACACAGGTTGAGGGCTCGTTTGCCGACATTAGCTATTTTAAATAGTGAGCTTTAAATGCAGGTAGCTTTAAAGACAGATGATCTTTTAAATTCTGGAAGGCTTGAAAAAATGATTAAACAGCTAGCGCCATGACCTCTTTGAGCACTTGACATGTCTTATCAATTTCTTCTTGGGAGAGTGTCGGATGGCACAAAAACATCAGACTGGTTTGACCAAGCTCTTGTGCAACTGGCAAATTGCTTTGTGGCTGCCAGCCAGCGTTTAAAAAGGCCTTTTCGAGATATACTTCAGAGCAACTGCCTGGAAAACAGGGTACTCCTCTTAGGTTGATATCACTCAGGATACGATCGCGGTCCCAGCCATCCCGTAGCTGACGCGGATCAATGAATACATAGCATTTATAAGCGGCATGCTTGGTATCTTGCCTTCGTGATCCAGAGGTCATATCTAAACAAAAATCAGGTACACGCAACCCTTTACAATCCAACGCAGCTTGCCAGATATGTTGAGCATTCATCTGGCGAATCGCACTCCACTCAGGCATCCGTTTAAGTTGAATACGACCAATGACGGCCTGCATTTCAGTCATGCGCCAATTGGTGCCAAACGTATCATGCAACCAGCGGAAACCCGGTGGATGTTCTTGCACATAGACAGCGTCCCAGCTCTTGCCATGATCTTTATAAGCCCACATTCGTTTCCAAAGCGCGATGTCATTGGTAGTGACCATTCCCCCTTCGCCACCGGTGGTCATAATTTTGTCCTGACAGAACGACCAACACCCTACATGACCTATTCCTCCGACGCTTCGGCCTTGATAACGAGCGCCATGAGCCTGAGCGCAATCTTCGATCACATAAAGCCCGTATTGCTCTGCCAACGCCATGAGCTCCTGCATTTCGCAGGGCCATCCTGCTAGATGCACGGCAATAATAGCGCGAGTACGCGGGGTAATTTTTTCAGCGACCGTGGCGGCAGTGATATTTTGAGAGTCGCGATCAACATCAGCAAAGATTGGCACAGCCCCGGCATTGGCAATGCATGATGCAGAAGCCACGAACGTTCGAGAGGTAACAATCACCTCTTCATGCTCTTTTTCGCCAATACCCAGCCCTTTCAGAGCTAAGTCTAGCGCGTTAGTCCCATTTGCTAACGCTATGGCATGCTTAGTCTCGGCAAATTGAGCAAACTCCTTTTCGAATTCAACGCACTCCTTGCCTGTCCAATAGTTCACTCTGTTGGAAAGCAGTACGTCCTGAATAGCCTGGGCCTCTTCCAGAGTAAAGGAAGGCCAAGGAGAAAATGGTCCGTTAAGCATGGCGGGGATCCATATCTAATAGATCTTTTTCATTCATGACAACTGGCTTTTCATCCACATCTCTTAAAAATATGGTGCCTTTTGGAAACTCATAATGTTTGTATACGTGTGAGAAGTTGTCTGGATTAAGATTCATCTCAAGATAGTCTAGAGGGAGATTAGCGCCTGCTTGAGCCAAAGACGAAATAAAAGCAACAAACCTAACATTTATTTCGGTGATCATTGGATTCCCCTGCGCATCCTCTTTGAAATCTACGGTAAATATGCCATTCGCTTTCGATTGATAGTGATTAAAAAATGAAATAATCGCATCATCAGCAATATTCACAAGCTGAATATCATTAATCATACGACCAAACGCAGTGTTGCCAGTTATTCCAGAAGGCGCAACCTTAGACATGATATAAGTTACTCTCTCGGCACAAGCAGAGCGTAAAATCTTACCGTCCATATAAATAACCTTACACGCAAGGTTTCTTCCCGGTAAAAACTCGGATGCGATAAATTCTTCAATGAGAGGGTTTATTTGCATCCATTCATCGAGTTCTTTCTCACTTGTGACTTTTAAAGAACCCAACCCACTTGATCCAACAGTACCACGTACCCAAAAAGGATAATCAAGCGTAAAATCAAGGCTTTTCAAGCCGTTTGAAAACGTGCAGTAACGGGGTATATAAGGCTTATCCGCCAGTATTTCATGCAGTTTTTTCTTATCGATCAGTGCCTCGGTCGGCTGGCTTGAAGAAATAAATGCTTTACAAGGCAAACCTTCAAGGTCTTTCCGCTTCGACCATGCCACTACTTCAACTTCAGGCAACACAACCGCAAATTGAATCTGGTGATGATCAATTATTTTTGATATTTCTAACCAGTAACGTTCATCATCAGCTCTTGGCACCAAATAGGTATGATCATATGAAGATTTATCATAAAGGCCTATCGCTAATGGGTTAGCATCAACACCAATAAAACGATAACTATCAGCTCCAGAGTCAAGGACAGACCTGACAAAGCTGCGTGGCGTTGGCCCACCGACGCCAGTGACAAGGATATTTATTTTTTTAGCCATTTTGCCCACCTTTGTCGTTTTTCAACTTTGATGCTTTAAAGTTTGGCATCGCTACATCACCCGAGTAACTGATACCTTCGCGGAAAAAAACTTTTTTCACTGTCAATAGTAGTATTTTGATATCCAAAAGCAGTGTCTGGTTATCTACATACCAAATGTCGTAATCAAACTTTTTTTCCCAAGAGATACCATTACGACCATTTACTTGTGCCCAACCTGTCACACCGGGGCGAGCTTCATGCCGACGAAATTGGTGGGCGCTGTAATAAGGCAAATATTCCATTAATAAAGGCCTGGGGCCGACCAAGCTCATATCTCCTTTCAGTACATTCCATAGTTCGGGTAACTCATCCAGACTGGTAGCACGCAGACGCCGGCCAAAAGAAGTCAGCCGCTCTTTTTCTGATAATTTTCGGCCTTGCTCATCATAGGCATCTCGCATAGAGCGAAACTTGACGATTTCAAATGGCTTACCGTTTAGCCCTGGGCGATACTGACGGAAGAGAACTGGCGTACCTAGCTTATAGCGAATAAGCAGCGCTATAATAACTAGCAGAGGTGATAGCAACACTAACCCTATTACTGAAACAGCAATATCAACTTGGCGCTTTAACATGAGCCACCTACCTTTAAAAATACAACATAAAGCCAGCCACAATAACTAAATGACCAAAAACATCCATATTAGATATCGACTTTAATGACTGGCAGTGACTACATGCAGCTCAGGTGGAGCTGTTATTGACAGCGTTGGTTTGGCTCTACCTACCGAGTAGTAGTTAAACCCTTTATCTGCCATTCTATGTGGCTCATAAAGATTGCGACCATCAAAGATAGTCGGTTCCGATAACTGAGCTTTGATAAGCTCAAAATCAGGCGCTCGGAAGTTTTGCCAATCGGTAATGATAATTAACGCATCACTATTTTTTAACGCGGCTTCTTTGGTTCCACAAAGGGTTAAATGCTCACGATTTCCATAGATTCGCTGCGCTTCTTCCATAGCTTCCGGGTCATAAGCCTGCACCTTTGCACCTGCCGCCCATAGAGCCTCCATAAGCACTCGGCTGGGCGCATCACGCATATCGTCTGTATTGGGCTTGAAGGAAAGCCCCCAAATAGCAAAGGTTTTACCCTTTAACTGTGCATTGAAGTGCTGATTTATTTTCTGGAAAAGCGTGGTTTTTTGCTCTTTATTACGTAATTCCACCGCTTTGAGCAGTTTGGCGTCAAAGTCGATACTATTTGCAGTGTGAATAAGCGCCTGTAGGTCTTTGGGAAAACAGGAACCCCCGTAGCCTACACCAGGGTAAATAAAGTGGTAGCCAATGCGTGGATCCGAACCGATTCCCTTACGCACGGCTTCAATATCGGCTCCCAGTAACTCGGCTAAGTTTGCCATTTCGTTCATAAAACTAATCTTGGTTGCTAACATGCAGTTAGCGGCATACTTTGTTAACTCAGCGCTTTTTACATCCATCACGATAACTTTGTCGTGATTGCGATTGAAAGGCGCATATAATTCTCGCATAACCTCTATTGTTGCATCGCAACTGGTACCAATAATAATTCGATCTGGCTTTTGGCAGTCTACGACGGCACTACCTTCCTTTAGAAACTCAGGATTCGACACCACATCAAAGCTGATATCGCTTCGACCACGCCTTTTCAATACATCTTCCATCACGACACGAACTTTGTCGGCGCTACCTACTGGCACAGTGGATTTGTTAACGATAACTTGGTCGCGCTCCATGTGTTCAGCGATAGTCGTCGCCACGTTGAGCACATAGGTTAGATCCGCACTTCCATCTTCATCGGGAGGCGTTCCCACGGCGACAAATTGAACCTGTCCATGTTTAATCGCGGCAACCGCATCGGTAGTAAAATCGAGCCTTCCAGCAGCGTGATTCTCTTTTACTATCGACTCCAAACCAGGTTCATAGATAGGCGTGATACCCATCTTAAGCTGTTCAACCTTATGAGCATCCACATCTACGCAAACAACGTGATGACCGACTTCAGACAAAATTGCACCTTGAACCAGGCCAACATAACCCGTTCCGAAAACTGTAACGTTCATTGGAGTTCCTGCTAGGGTTGGGTGTACTAAGGGAGAAGTAAGGAGTTCGTATCACTTAATTAAGCCAGACACTTCGTTTGCAGCATCAGAGGAGGCAGTAGGTGAATATTTTTTTAATGAGTAATAGTCGCGATACCAAGCAATGAAGTTTTCAATGCCCTTAAAGATTGGTGTAGAGGGTTTATATCCCACCCTTCTTTCTAACTCACCTGAGTCGGCATACGTATCTAGCGCATCTCCCGGCTGTAGAGGCAGCATTTCTTTGATGGCTTTTTTACCTAGCGCCTTTTCAATGGCTTCGATATAAACACTGATCGTTACCGGATCATTATTACCTATGTTAAAGAGGCGAAACGGTGCATTACTGGTAGCAGGATCGGGGCTATCGCTATTCCACTCTTGAGCCGGGGTTGCGATGTCGTCACTGGCGCGAATAATGCCTTCTACAATGTCATCCACATAAGTAAAGTCGCGAGTATGGTGGCCATAATTAAAAACCTGAATAGGCTCATCAGCCAGAATGTGCTTGGTAAATTTAAAAAGTGCCATGTCTGGGCGACCCCATGGCCCATAGACAGTAAAAAACCGTAGGCCAGTCGTCGGCAGTCCAAACAGGTGACTATAGCTATGAGCCATCATTTCGTTAGCTTTCTTGGTGGCCGCATAAAATTGCAACGGATGATTGGCACCCTTGTGCTCGGAAAATGGCATTAGCGTATTGGCACCGTAAACGCTGCTGGTGCTGGCGTAAGTCAGGTGCGCAACCTTAGCGTAGCGACACGCTTCTAATATATTGGTAAAGCCAATTAAGTTACTTTCCACATAACTAAGCGGATTTTCCAGTGAGTAGCGCACGCCAGCTTGGGCAGCAAGATGAATAACGCGATCAAAGCAGTGCTCTTCAAAGCACGTTGCCACCGCTTGCTGGTTAGCTAAGTTGGCACGAATTGAGAGGTAGTTATTTCCTGTCTCAGCTGCCGTCTGTTCAAGTATTTTGAGACGCGCTTCTTTTATAGCAGGGTCGTAATAGTCATTAACGTTATCAAACCCGACGACACTATCCCCCCGCTCTAGCAGACGTTTAGCAGTGTGAAAGCCAATGAATCCAGCATGGCCGGTTACTAGAATCTTCATACAGTGACTCCATGACGAGACAACCGTGAGCAAGAGGAAGGAAGGGAAATAGATCAGTTACGCACCAGGCGCTGAATATGTTGCCAACTCACTCGCCTTAAACCGTCTAACGTTAAAGGCACTAGTGCCGCCGAGCGCACCATGGTAAGTACCGGTCGCGGAAGCTTGTTCAAACATAGGGTTCGGGGTAGCCCGGTATAGGGGAACCAGCGCTCATGATAGGAGCCTTGATGAGCCGAAATTGGCAAATCCCCCTTGAAACGTGAGGGCACGTCATACCAAGCATAATTGCCCTTCAAACTTTCTATCTCGTCGGTGCCAGGCTGAAGAAATTCGAAATCGATAATTTTGAGGCCTTGGCAAGGGTCATAAATCAGGTCTTGCGGATTGAGATCAATACACTCGTAGCCAAGACGTCGATAATGCAAGATAACCGCTCTGACGCGCTCAATTGTCCAGAGAGGTAGTAACCCATGTGGTGAGAACGGTGCACGGGGAGAAAGGATACGCTCCATACGATTGGAATAGCGCTCAAACACCAGGTAATGAGGCCCCACCTCTAGCAATCGCGATACTTCAGGTAATGAAGCGCCTAGCTCACGGGCTTTTACTTCACGCTCTAAATACCGCTCGCGCCCCGGGCGAAAGGTTTTGCAAATTGCTTCAGTGCCGTGAAAATCCACCAGCTCTACTTTGGCTCGACATACCTGCTTACTCACGTCGGCTAGCACTGGATAAGGGGTGCGAAACTCAATGTTATAGCGCTGCGCTGTCGCACGTATTTTACCGATTTGCTGTGGAACTATTTTCTTTAGGTATTCAAGTGTCTGAGTGGTGCTACAAGACAAATACAGTGGACTGACGTGTTCTTGGCCTCTGCGCCCATCGTTGACCTTTTGAGTTAGCACTGTTTCTACAGTCAGCAGCCGTACATTATCGGTTCGTCCAGGAGTCTCCCTTGAAGAAGGTTGTTCCATCACAGGATGAACATCGTGCACCACCAAAAAATAAGCTGGCAGGCCGCCATTACCAGGCCAATCCACAGGCTCCTGTTCACTACTATCAATCCACTTTGCCAACGTTTGCCGCTGATCTTCATGAATAGCTAGTTCGCACAAAATATTGAAACCGTAGCGATCAAGCAGGCTACGTAAGACATCTAAATATGCCAGCCCACGCTCCCTAATTAGAAAAACGGCAACGCCAGTTAACCACTCATTTTCCTCAATATTATATTGTTTATTCATCGTAGCCTTTCTCCTTTAAAACTAAAGGGAGTGTCGTAAAAAGCTAACAAGAGGCTTTATAAGGCCTCTTATAAAAATCATTAACAAATAATTTAAAATGAAAAAAATCACTAAAGAGAGAAACTAACAAACAATTTAGGAAGAGACCAAAACGCCTAAGACAGAGTG
>NZ_JABUZE010000129.1:0-1470 GCF_014897805.1 Halomonas sp. 3F2F | reverse complement strand
GTGTTGATAGGGAAAGTATCGGCGCCAGCTTCACGGATTCAGGAGTATGTAACCTATTCCCCTAAAAAACCCCCTGCCTATATCTTCAAAAAAGCCGTCCATAAAACTCCTTTTCGGTTAAACGTAACAAGGTTGTAGAGCAAACGCATAATGCACGTAAGTCAGCGCTTGCCGCGTCTTCTACCATATTTCGATAGTCGGGTTGAACTGCCCTGGCTTACCGGAATGACTTGTACGCATATGGATTCTGGATGGGACAAAGCTATTCCCCTTATATTCAGGCTCGGCATTTAAGTTGTCTATGAGCCCCTCTTCAACAAACCTGATCAATGTGCCAATAATTTGTGTTTGAATGTCTCGTGTTTCAGGTGGCACATAAACCGTGTTCTGTGAAGCTTCTGGGCCACCAAGCTCTGCGGGAAACAATAGAATGGGCACGAGTCTACCTTCTTCCACTAGCCTTATTGCCTTCTCTTTCGAATCAACGTCCGTAAAGTTATGTGGATTTTCAGCAAACGCCATGGCAACTCCCAGAAGGCTAAATAATAGGATTATAAATTGCTTCATTGAAGTTTCTCACTTTAGATGTAACGCCATTACCGATGATACAACGGTAGTGAAGCGGAGATTGCGCATTGGTTGCTTGGCCTGTTTATAATCCAATGTACCTAAAGGCCACATCAGCTTCACTATAATCTCGAATCGACTGAGGGCTAGAAATGCGATTTCCGACTGAGACGAAATTGTACCCCAGAGTTTCAGATGCTTTCTGATCCCAAGGCCCGTCTCCAAAATAGGTTATAGAGTCGTAATGACCGTTCCCCGCACGCCTTTCTGCAAATCGCATAATCTCTATCCTGCTAAAGTGATCCGAAGACGAAGCCAATGGTATAGACGAAAATTTGATACCTGCAGCTTCAAGTTTCATCCTCGCGGATTCACTCCAGCCACCAGTAGCAAATGCTACCGAGACATCCTGACGAGCAACGAGCTGCGATAAAAACTCATAAGCTCCAAAGATAGGGAGTACATCGTGAAATGAGATGTAATCCGCTACTCGACTTACGAACCGCGCCTTCACCTCCTTCGTGATTCTCTCGCTGTCACTTTGAAGATGCAGTTCTTCAATCACCTCAGCGAGAATCCCAGAATCAGTTACATGATTATAGCGGCTCCAATCAGGGCCAACGGTCACACCCAATATATCCTTGGTTGCTGCTTGAAAGCATTCTGTATCGAAATCGTATGACTGGACTAGCGTTCCATCTATGTCGAATAAGACTAGGTGCACAATCGCCCCCTTGGCTTATAAAAGTAATTATACCGCGCATCTAATTATTGAATAATGGGGGTGATTAATTTTACCTAATAGTATTGTATGGAAAAGCAACGTACAAAAAACTAACCCGAGATGAAACGTCAACAGGCCCTAGCCCGGATTTCTCATAGCACCTCAGCAAGTATCTTACC
>NZ_JABUZE010000142.1:0-68984 GCF_014897805.1 Halomonas sp. 3F2F | reverse complement strand
TCAGCCGCTTTCTTTTATACCCTGTGAGAAATCCGGGCTAGTGGGGGCAGAATAACGGCAAAGATCATCTTGATCGGGTCAGTTGCGGTAAACGCCATGCAGCCTCCTTTGCTTATACAGTCTGTTTGTTAATAACGAACAGGTTAATAACGTAGGTCTCTATAATGTAGATATCAATAACGGTTTTAGTGCTGATTGCTAATGCTGGCCTTTTAGCAACAGTGCGGTTCAGCGATTGAGCGTAACGTAGTCGCAATGATTAAGTTTGGCGAATCAGTGCGACCTAGGTACGACCTCGTGTTTGGGCTATCGTTCACTTGCTTAGGTAGGCGTATTCAAGAGCTTAGGTTTTCAAGAGCTTAGATTTTCAAGAACTTAGGTTTTCAAAAAATTAGATCTTCAAGAAATTAGGGCTGCGAAAGCCCATCGACTACAGATGAATAAGGAACGCCATGAGTCACTATCTACCGTCATCACTGCTGCTCGCGAGCGTTGTTCTAGCCAGCCCTGTGTGGGCGCAGGCGCCCAGCGGTGAAGATGCGGTACTGCCTACAGTAGAGGTGAGCGCTCCGCGCTTAGCCCGCGAGCTGTATGCCACACCAGCGGCCGTTTCTACCTTGGAGAGCGAAGAAATTGCCCAAGGTCAGCAACGGGTGAGGTTGGATGAAGCGCTTAACCGAGTACCGGGGGTGTTTTTACAAAACCGCGATAACTTCGCCCAAGGGCAACGCATTGCTATTCGCGGCTTTGGCGCGCGTGCTCCATTTGGTGTGCGTGGGATTACCGTTATGGTAGATGGCATTCCATACACACTTCCGGATGGTCAAGCGCAGTTGGATGCCATTGATTTAGACAGTGCCGAGCGTATTGAGGTGATTCGCGGGCCGTCTTCAGTGCTTTACGGTAATGCGGCTGGCGGAGTGATTGATGTGACCACTGCAGATGGGCGTGATAATCCTGGTACACGGCTGCGGATGGGCGCAGGTAGTGATGGCTATCAAAAAGTGGCACTGCAAAATGGCGGTGTACAGGGCGATTGGTCGCACCATATCAGTCTGACGGCGCTTAACGTTGATGGTTATCGTGAACAAAGTTCAACCGAGAAGTATTTGCTGAATGCAAAGTTGCGTCGAGAACTCGGCAGTGGGCGGGCGGTTACTGCGATTATTAATCTGCTGGAGAACCCCCGTTCGGAAGATCCCGGTGCACTTAATGCCCGTGAAGTTGCCGCTGGGCGCGATCAGGCTGCGCCCAATTCGCTAGCGCTAGATGCTGGGCAAAACGTCGATCAGCAGCTGTTGGGTCTGCAATACGAAGACTTAGCGGCAGGGGATGGTGAGCTGTATCTCAAGGGCTTAATTGCTCAGCGTAGCTTTGAACAGCAGCTTCCATTTGTGGGCAGTAGTCGTTTGGGTTATCAGCGGGACTATATGGGCGCAAGCGCTGAATACCATCACGAGGTGGCGTTAGGGAGCCTGCCGCTGAGTTATATCGTTGGGGTGGATGTGGCGCGCCAAGAGGATGAGCGTTTTCGTAATAATGTCGATGCCCAGGGAGTAGTTGGCGAGCAGTTAGCGGATGAAACCCAAACTGCGGCGTCCGCTGGCGTGTTTGCCCAAGGGGATTTAGCGCTCTCGGAACAGGTCACGCTCTCGTTGGGCGCGCGATATGACCGGGTGGCGCTAGACGTCGACGATACGTTTCTTGATGACGGAGATCAAAGCGGGAAGCGTACCTTTAACGAGTGGAGTGGCTCGGCGGGGCTAAGCTATCGCTATCGTCCGCAGCACCAAGCGTATATTAATACCGGCACCGCGTTTGAGACACCCACGTTTTCTGAGTTTGCCAACCCGGCTGGCGGTGGCTTTAACCCTGCTGTTGAGCCGCAAAAAGCATGGAATCGCGAAATAGGGTTGCGTGGCTACATTGAGCCGTTGGCGATGGATTACGATCTCGCACTATTTTCGGTCCGCGTTCGCGATGAGTTGGTGCCGTATGATGAGGGTGGTCGTACCTTCTATCAGAATGCAGGTGACACAAATCGCGATGGCCTAGAGCTGGCGCTGGGCTGGCAGCTTGCCGACCAGTGGCGTCTGGATAGCGCTTTAACCCTCGCGCGTTATGAATTCGATAAGTTTGCAACACCTAGTGAACGCTTTGATGGCAACCGGATTCCTGGATTGCCAGAGCAAACGTGGGTCAATCAATTAACCTGGGAAAACCTTGATCAGCGTTTCGTCACGTTGGAAACCGAATACATCGGTGATTTAGTAGCGGATAACGCTAATGCGACGGAGGTAGATAGCTATTGGCTGCTCAACCTCCGGGTAGGTGATGGTTGGCAGTTAAGTGAAGGTACGCGACTAAGTGCTTATCTTGGTCTGCGCAATCTGCTTGATGAAGAGCACTATGCCAATGTGCGCTTAAACGGCACCTTTGGCCGCTTTTATGAGCCAGCCCCAGGGCGAAGTGTTTATGGCGGCGTGGAGTTGAGTTTTTAATCAGCAGAGGCTCCCTAGCAAAAAAAACGGGCGACCCATTGGGTCGCCCGTTTTTGTTCGTCGCTACGCTAAGTGATGGCTATTCCGGTAAAGCGTAACCAATCACGTAGTCACCCATTTTGGTGCCGAAGGTGCCGTGACCACCGGCGGTAACGACCACATACTGGCGGTCATCTGCGCCGGTGTAAGTCATCGGCGTTGCTTGGCCGCCGGCAGGCAAGCGAGCTTTATACAGCTCTTCGCCAGTGGTGATGTCGTAGCCGCGCAGGTATTGATCCAGTGTGCCGCTTAGGAAGGAAACGCCACCCGCAGTGGTTAGCGGGCCACCCAGCGCAGGGACGCCGACGTTCAGACCAATCGGCAGATCAAAGGGCATGCTGTCGCGGGTGGTGCCATTGTGGTGCTTCCACACAACTTCGTTACTTTGCAGGTCGATTCCTGCCACATCCCCCCAAGAGGGTGCTTGGCAGGGAAGGCCGAGCACTGACAGCAGCGGGCCGAGTTCTACTGCGTAAGGGGCACCCGTGTTGGGCTGCAGGCCTTGCTCGCTAGCTGAGCCTTGGCCATCCTCAACTTCATCACGTGGAATCAGCTTGGAAACAAACGCTAAGTACTTCGCGCCGGTAAACAGTGCTTGGCGTTCTGGGTCTACCGCAACACCACCCCAGTTCATCACCCCAACGTTGCCAGGGTAGATAATGCTGCCTTCCAGCGAAGGCGGTGTGTACTGGCCTTCATAGCGCAGCGAGAGGAATTGGATGCGGCACATCATCTGATCAAAGGGTGATGCGCCCCACATGTCGCGCTCGGTAAGCGGCGGTGGTAGCAAATTCAGTGCTGAGCGAGGTTGGGTTTCTGCCGTCCAGTCGCCTTCAATAGCACCTTGAGGGGCGGGCACTTCTTCAATGGGCACAATCGGCTCGCCGGTCTCACGGTTTAACACATACAAGCTGCCTTGTTTAGTGGGCTGAATGACGGCTGGCTGGGTGCCATCTGCTGTTGCCAAGTCAATCAATACGGGCTGTGCAGGTGTGTCCATGTCCCACAAGTCGTGGTGTACAAACTGGTACACCCAGGCCACTTGGCCGTCGTTCAAATTAAGCGCTACTAGCCCGGCACTAAAGGTCTCATCATTTTCAGAGCGGTTAGCGCCGTACTGGTCTGGCGTAGCGTTACCCATGGGCAGGTAAACGAGGCCAAGCTCTTCATCGGCGCTAATCGGCGCCCACACATTGGGTGAGTTACGCGTGTAAGTCTCGCCCTCTTCTAATGGTGCGGTGTCTTCAGGGTTGCCGCTGTCCCAGTTCCACACTAGTCCGCCAGTATGTACGTCGAAGGCGCGTATAACGCCAGAGGGTTCGTCGGTTGAGCTGTTGTCGGTAACGTGGCCACCCAAAATTACTAAGTCTTCAGTGACAGTCGCAGGCGATGTCGAGTAATAGCCTCCTGGGCTAAACTCGCCAATATTGTTCGTCAGGTCGATCTCACCGTTTTCGCCGAAACTTTCACAGCGCTCCCCGGTATCGGCGTTGAGTGCAATCAGGCGGGCATCGGCGGTGGGTAGGTAAAGCCTGCGTGGGCACATGACATCGGTGGCGCTTAACAGCTCAGACGTGGAGTCTTCTTCTGAGGTGAGCGAGAAGGAGAGGTCGAGTTCAAACTGACTGCCATCGGCATACAGTGTTGGTTTATCGATGGTGGAATCTTCAGTACTGCTGGAATAATTAGCCGCATCATAATACGCCAAGCCGCGGCAGGTCATATGTGCCCAACCGGAAAAGTCGTCTGCGCCCATGGTGCTAATGTTGGGATCAAACGCCCACAGGGTTTCGCCGGTTTCGGGCGACAGTGCCATCGCACGGCTGTGCGATGTACAAATATAAAGGCTATCGTTGACCTTTAACGGCGTGTTTTGGTTGGTGATTTCAGGCGGTGCATTGGGGCCGGGTTCATCACCGGTTTGAATACGCCACACCTCTTCCAGTTCGCCTATATTTTCGGGAGTAATCTGACTAAGCGAGGAGTAGTGCGTCCCTGCATTAGTGCCGCCGTAGGCAGGCCAGTCATCGCCTGCAGCCTGGGCTGGGTTAACCTCTTTATTATTGGCAGACTCCATCGTGCCTGCCACAGTACCTGGATAGGTGAATTGACTAGCAATTGCCACAATAATCGCTGCGACAATGCTTGCCACTAGCGCTAGGCTGCCGCCGCGTGAATGTAGCGGTTTGCGCCACCAGGGAAGCAGTAAAATGATGCCAATTAAACAGACAATGGCAACCCTGGGGACCAGCTGCCACCAGTCTAAGCCAACTTCCCAGAGTGCCCATAGCAGCGTTGCAAAAAGTACCGCTGCATAAAGCCATAAGGCTATGCCTTTGCGCATTGCCAGCAGTACACCGACAACAAAAATACTGACCCCAGCGATTAAGTAGTAAGCGCTACCACCTAAACTAAGCAGCTTAGCGCCGCCAATGGTCAGTGCAACACCAGCTACCGCGAGTAGCAGGCCAAGCAGTAGCGCTGGCCATTTGCCGTGGGCACGCGTGTGTCCATCCATGAGAAAACCCCTATTAACAACGAATTGAAGCCGCTTGGTAAAATTAGAAAAGCGACAGATCTGCAACGTGCCCTAACCCATTGGCAGTGATGATGGGTTAAAACACACATTGATTATGGGTAATTTTAATAATCAATTCACTTTTGGTCTAATAATTTGCTTGCTAAGTAGTGCTGCAAACCAAAAAGCCGCGCCTGTTACCGTGGCGCGGCTTGTTATTGAGGTAGGAAATAGTGAGGTAGCAATGTGGGGTTAACTTGACGTAAGCATGGCTTAGTCAGTGAGCTTCACCAGCATTTTGCCGGTGTTGCCCCCTTCAAAAAGCGCTAAAAAGGCATCCGGTGTGCTTTCAAGACCCTCTTTGACGGTTTCTTTATAGGCTATATTGCCTTTCGCTACCTGAGGAGAGACTTCGTTGAGGAAGTAGCGATAGCTAGACCAGTGATCGGCAACAATAAATCCCTGCATCTTAGCTTTGCGTACCACCAACTGGGAAAGGTTGCTCGGCCCTGGTGCCGGTGCTTCGGCGTTATAGCTGTCAATCATGCCGCATACAGCAATGCGTGCACCGTCATTGAGTTGACTTAGCGCTGCTTCTAAGCAGATACCACCAACGTTCTCAAAATACACGTCAATGCCATTAGGGCTAGCAAGCTTAACAGCGTCGCTGAGTTCCTGTGCACTTCGGCCTTGGTAGCTAACCGGCTCAACGCCCAATGATTCAAGCCATGCAAGCTTGTGGGCAGCCCCAGCAATGCCAACCACGTGGCAACCTTTGGCTTTCGCCAGCTGTACAGCAAGCGAGCCAACAGCACCACTGGCAGCGCTTACCAGTACATTGTCGCTAGGTTTACACTCGGCAATAAGGTTCAAGCCTGTCCATGCCGTCATACCTGGCATGCCCAATACACCTAGATATGCTTGTTCTGGTACGTCACTGTCTGGTAACGCAGTGACACTGTCGCCTGACACCTGCGCGATATCCCGCCAGCCGCCCATGTGGCTGACTTTATCGCCTTCCTTAATGGTTGGGTGGTTAGACGCAATGACCTCGCCAATTGCGCCACCTTCCATCGGCTTGCCCAGCTCAAAAGGGGCGACATAGGTGCGTACCCCTGTCATTCGTCCACGCATATATGGATCAACGGACAGCCAATGGTTGCGAACCCTGACTTCACCTTCGTCAAGATCGGGAAGTTCCTGACTTTCCAGTGAAAATAGTTCGCGTTTAGGTAAGCCGGTGGGGTAATTCGTTAAGGTAAAAAAGCGAGATTGCATGGGTGCCTCCTGCATGTGTGATTTAAACAAATCTCCTTGCAGCATAGAGACCGTTAGCGCGCTTTCAAGTTCGTCGAAGAGTTAATTTGCTGTGCAATAAAAAAGCGGCTCTGGTGAGCCGCTTTCAATTAAGCTTAATCTTCTTCAACGCTGTTTGTTTAAGGGGTATCACACACTTGCGGGTGTGTTATCCGTTAATCGACCAGGGTGATCATGACGGGGGCAACGCCGCGTCGAATCATGCCGAGTTGGCGAGCTGCCCGTTTTGATAGGTCAATAATACGTCCCTTAACAAAGGGGCCGCGGTCATTAATCAGTACCTCAACCTCCTGGCCAGTATCAGGGCGGGTAACTAGCACCTTGGTGCCAAAAGGAAGCGTTGGATGAGCAGCCGTTAGCGCTTGTTGGTCAAAAGGTACGCCACTGGCTGTAGGGGAACCCTGGAAGCGATCGCTGTAAAAGGATGCGATTCCCTCTTGAATTTCTGTGGCAAATGCATGACCAGTGGAAAAGAAGGTGAGTAATGCCGCAGCACAGCTCGTGCGGATGAACCGTTTAGATGCTCCCATTGGAGTGCCTCAGTTTACATTGTGCCGATTCTTTATGTGTCGGAGTATTTACCGATATCTGCTCCGATGGTAACGTGGTCATTTTAATACGGCAAGCTTTACGAAGATCGGTGCAATTGGCTTCTAAATTAAGATTTTTTGCAACTTTCTTCAGTGCCGTTGTGATTCAGCAAGTTAACGAAGTGTGGTCGATGTAACTCGGCGGTGTCATGTGTCTGGTATAAATTTTAGATAAAGGCTCACTTTACTCAGATAGGCATCATATAATTAGCACTCGCTAGGTTTTACATGTTTGCCAATAAACAAGGATGCACCTATGGCTAAGTCTTCTTCTCTAACGCTAATTTTGGTTGCCGCCGGTGGGGTTGCTGTTGGGTTGTTAGCCGCTCAGGCGGCGCCCAGTTTTACATCAACGACAAGCGCCGCAGAACCTACCAGTGCGGAGCAGGGGCAGGTTTCCCAAGCATTAGCAGGGCTCGAAAGTATTACGCTAGGTGAGCAAACTAGGGGAGAGATTACCTCGGCAGCGGAGCTGAACGGTAATGATGGTAGCCGCTATGTGCGCTATGTCATCAATCTGGAAGAGGACTCGTTAGTCGAGTTTTCTCTCAGTGGTGCCTTAAGGGGAGTCGTTGCTCTCTATGACGATGGGCTGCAGCTGCTGGAGAATGCCGAGACCGTTCGTCATCGTATCGAAAAAGATGGTCAATACGTAGTGGCCGTCAGTGGGGCGGATGCAAGCAGCTATGGCCCATTCACCCTTAATAGCCGCACGGTTGAGCTGAGCGATTCTGACACGCTGACCATTGGCGAGCCGATGGATAGTTGGCTAGGTGGCACGTCACGGGAAGTGACGTTAACCGTTGAAGAAGAAGGTATGTATCAAATCGAGATGCGTGCCGATGAGTTTGATGCGTATCTGGAGCTGTCTGGTCCGAACGGCTACAACCGTGAGGATGATGATGGCGCTGGCAACTTGAATGCACGTATTTCAGACTTTCTTGCTCCTGGTGATTACACCGTCACCGCACGTTCTGCCTTCGGCGAAGGGAGTGGTCTTTTTACGTTGAGTGCGGAGCCACGTGAATTGCCTGACGATCTGCGCAATGATGGGAGTGTTGTGCCCAGCGAAACGCTGAATGGTTGGTTTAGCGGCCAGGAGCGAAGCTATCAACTAGAGATCGAAGAAGCGGGTATGTATCAAATTGATATGCGCTCAAGCGATATCGACTCTTATCTTGTGCTGGAAGGGCCAAATGGCTACTTCCGCGAAGATGACGATAGTGCTGGCAATCTGGATGCCAGTATTGCCGACTTTTTAGCACCGGGTAGTTATCAATTAACAGCACGCACGGCGTATGGCTCCGACAGCGGTTTGTTTACGCTTTCAGTAGAGCCGCGTGAATTGCCGGAGGGTGTAGAACTACGTAATGAGGGTGAGTTAACAGCTAATGAAACGCTCACTGGCTGGTATAGTGGTGAGCCGTTGACCTATGAACTCACTTTAGAAGAAAGCTCTTTGGTTAGGCTCAGCATGCGTTCAAGTGACTTTGATACGTATTTAGAGCTAAGTGGCGGCGGTGATTCTTATAGCGATGATGACGGCGGTAGCGGCACTAACTCGCGTTTAGAGCAGGCGCTTTTGCCGGGTACCTACACTGTTGTTGCACGTGGTTTCGCAGTTAGCGGCAGCGGCATGTTTGAGTTGCAAGTCAATACAGAGCCAACAGAAATGCAGCCTGACGCGTAATGTAGCGCACGTTGTATGATGCAACGCCCTTGCTGGAGACAGCAGGGGCGTTTGCTTTTGTATTCCTATTTACGTGGCTTGAAGGTGCCTACGTTATTCACAAGGAGGTTTTATGCTGCGCTATTCATTCGGTTTAACGGTGATTGGTTTATTGTTACTAGGTGGTTGTCAGTCGTCGGATGATGCTTCTGCAGAGTCACTTACGCTTGCTTCCAAAGCGGTTGAAAAAGAGTACATAGCACCTGAGTGTCAGGCTGAACAGTGCTCTACCGTCACCGTGTCTGCGCTCGCGTTTCCGCAATCTGCAGAGCTAACGGAGCAGTTACAAAAACGGCTGTTAACGCTTGCAATGGGCATCACTGAGGAGGATGCATTGCCAGCTGATAGCTGGGAGGCCTATGCACAAAACTTTTTTGAGCTAGCTGAGGAAGATAATCGCACCTCACCTGGAGCAATGACTAGCGAAGCGGTATTAGAAGCTAAGGTTTATGGGCAGCACAACGACTTATTGATACTTGAGCTAAGTAGCTACGTTTATCATGCGGGGCAAGCGCATGGTTTGCCAATGACTGAGTTTATGGTGATAGACGAGCGTCAGCTGCGTGTGGTTGATCCAGACGATATGTTGTTGGAAGGCCAGCAGGGCGCTTTTCAAGCACTGCTTGATCAGGCCCACCAACGCTGGATAGAGGAGATGGGTCATGATGAGCAGTTTGCCCTCAATTGGCCGCTCAGCGAGAGCCGCAACATAGCCCCGTTGGCAACTGCCTGGGAAGTTAAATACAACGTCTATGAAATTGCCCCTTATGCAGCCGGCCAGCCTGTTCTGACGATCCCCCTTGATGCGCTGGAAGGTATCGCAAAGCCTCGCTATTTAGGTCAATAGTGTTTAGCGGCTTGCTTTTAAACAGCCTACGACGACCAATAAGGCGGCCGTTGGTAGCCGCCAGTCAAACACGCTGACGCCTGCCAGTACCAGTAGCAGTGCCGCTAGGATCGGTACGCCATAGGCAAGGCTGCCGACTAGGCTGGCTTGGCCAAAGCGTAGTGCTTTATCCCAGGCCACCATAGCGATGCCGTACGGCCCAAGCCCCAGCGCGATACCCGCCAACAGAGCCTCACCCTGCGGCATGATGAAGGTTCCTTCCACTATCAAGCTGGCGCAGGCTGCAACAGCGCAGGCGATCATTAATAACCGCGGGAGCAATGGTGTTAGCGATACAGGAGCTACTTGCCCGAGCCAGGAGTAGAGCGCCCAGCAACAAGCCGCCAGTAGCGCTAACCCATACCCTGAAGCAGCCCCGCCAAAGCCGCCACTTAAGGCTTGCGGCAGTAACAAAATAGCGGCACCCGAAAAAGCAATTAGCGCACCTGTCACGCTGGCGATATGCAGACGACCAAACCGGCTCCATTGGCTTAATAGTACAAACAGCACTGGCCAGGTGTAGGTGATCAAAGCGGCTTCTGCGGCAGGTGCTAGACGCATGCCAATGTAGTAACTGCTAACAGCACCAACGATCAATAGTGGTAGGCCAAGCCATACGCTAATTTGCCAGCGAGGACGGCAAGCCGCGACGTTAACGCGACGGCTGAGTGGCAATGTTGCCAGTGCACCTGCAAGCAGCGTAAGTGCGGTGAGCTGAAGCGGAGAGGTATCCCGAGCCAACTCTGCTAATAGCGGCGCTATGCTCCATAACATCACCGCCACAAGTGCTGCGCATACACTGTACCTGGGGGATATGACGGCCGGGGAATGAACGGGATGCATGGCATCTCTCCTTGCGTTAAACCTGAGACGCGCAGCATACTCAGTAAACACTCATCACAATATCGATCTTTTATGATCATTATTATCAATAATGGTGATGTATGCGTGCACCAACATTTGACTTAACGCTACTTCGTACGCTGGTTACTATTGCCGATACAGGTAGCGTTACGGCAGCGGCAAAGCGGCTGGCGTATACCCAGTCAACAGTGAGCATGCAGTTACAGCGTTTAGAGACGCAGCTTGATGTGCGTTTGCATGAGCGAGCTGGGCGACGACTACGTTTCACCCCAGAAGGAGATCGTTTGCTGGTACACGCGCGCCGCCTATTGGCACTCAATGACGACGCGTGGAGCGATATGCAGGCGCGCCAGATAACGGGCGATTTAACGTTGGGTATTCCTGAAGACTATGCGTCGCTATTGCCGTCAGTATTTGCGTACTTTCACCAGCTGTATCCTGCGGTGGGGCTAACCGTAAAGTGTGGCACTAGTGCTCATTTGGTCGAACAGGTCAAAGCAGCAGAGTTGGACTTGGCGCTGGTGACTCGCCAACGAAATTCGCCAGGAGGCGATGTGATTCGTCGTGAGCCACTGATGTGGGCGGTAGGGGTAAATCAGCAGCCTTCGCTAAGTGACCCTATTCCGCTGGCGCTTTACTCTCCCGGCGCTGATGTTTTTCGCGAGGTTGCTGAGCAGGCGTTACAAGGGGCTGGGCGTGATTGGCGCGTTGCGTATACCAGCCAGTCAATGGCGGGTCTTGCCCCTATTGTAACCGCGGGGTTAGCTGTTGTTGTGGTAACGCGTAGTATGTTGACCCCCTCGCTGCGCCCGCTGGATGACAGTAGTGGCCTTCCTGCCTTGCCAATGATTGAGCTAGCGCTTCATCGTGCTCCACACCGTCCTTCTGAGCCTGCGCGGCGTTTAGGAGAATTGATTCGCGAACAGCTAGCGGCACCTAGTGAAGCGTTATAAGGTGTTGCTTTAACATGTTCATTGATAGGAAGCTAAGATGCCTATAGTCACTATCCAGCAATTCCCCCGTGATCTTGCGCAAAAGCGAGAATTGGCAAAGCGTATTACTGATGCGTTCTGCGATGTGTATGGTACCGACCCAGTGAGCGTGCAGGTGTTTTTTCAAGAAGTAACCCAGGAAAATTGGTCCAAAGGCGGCCAAATGGGGGCTGATTGTGATACGGCTCAGTGAGGGGCTCGATAATTTAGGATCCTCTGATTAATGTTATGAGCGTAGGCCAGACAAGGCAAAAATCAACGAAAAAGCGGAGTTTACGAGTTGTAAATGAGCATTTTGAGGCGATTTTTAACGCAGTATGGACAAGCGCAATAGTTAATCAGAGGTTTCTTAGTTTTTCTAACGCAACCTGACTGAGCTAAGCTAACTACCATGACGCGAATGAGCCAGGAGTTCTGAATGCACGAGCTAGATCACTATATTTATCCTCACCGAGTGTTGCATTGGCTAGTGGCAGTCGCCGTGCTGCTGTCATTGGCAAGTGGTCTGACGCTTGGCTTCCTGGGGTATGAGCGCGCCGTTGATTTGCTTGGGAATGCGCTTACCAACGTGCTCTATACCAGCCATAAAACCTTAGGCGTGACGATACTGTTGCTAATGACGCTGAGGATTATTACGCGGCTAGCTTTTGTTGTGCCCGACCACGAACCGCCGCTCAATGCCTTCGAGCGAATTATCAGTACTAGCGTGCATCACTTGCTTTATGCGGGGCTAGTGGTTATGCCACTGATTGGTTGGACAGCCACTGCTACCGGCGGCTTTCCTGTTGAGTTTTTTCAATGGCATTTGCCGGGGGTATTGGGCAAAAACGAAGCGCTTTCGCAAACGCTGTTTGTTTGGCATGAGCGTTTAGGGTGGGCGTTAGTTGTGCTTATTACGCTGCATATTGCGGGTGCTCTATTTCACTGGCGAATCAAGCGCGATAACGTTATGAAACGTATGAGTTTATTTGACTGATATCGTGTTCTATCCGTCAGGATCACGCTGAACCATAGCCATAGTAACGGGTGGTTTGGCGTGACTTGGCGGCGTACATTTGGCTATCCGCTTCGCGAAGCAGGCTGGCTAACGTGTCGTTATCTGCATAGCTAATACAAATACCGATACTGACGCCGACGCTAACTAACGTGCCATCAGGTAGCTTGATAGGTGAGCGAACGGTCTGTTCGATACGGTTACGCATCTCCTCTAACGCAGTCTGATCAGTTATCCCCTCCAGTAAGAGAATAAACTCGTCGCCGCCAAAGCGCGCGCAATGATCACTCCCACGTGCGACGTGCACGAGACGCTTGGCGATTTGCTGAAGCACGAAATCGCCTACCTCATGGCCATACTGGTCGTTAATTGGTTTGAAGCAGTCAAGGTCACACATGACCAGTGCTAAAGGCGTATGCGTTTTTCTACAGTGTTCAAGAGCCGCTTCTGCGCAGCGTGTCAGCCCGTTGCGGTTAAGCAAGCCGGTGAGCATATCGTGATTGGCTAGCTTCTCTAGTGCCTGAGTACGAGCGGCTACTTTTGCTTCTAGAACAGCTTCCTGTTTTTTGAGCATTGCGACGGTTTCTGCTTGAGCACGCTCTTTTTGCCATTTTAATTTATTAAAACGTGCGGCTAGTGCGAAAGATAGCAGCAACATCTCAATGGCTGAGCCGATTTGTATTCCGTGAAGGGTTAGGAAATTGGCGGGTAGAATACTAAGGTTTCGAAGTGCAAACACGCTAGCCCCAAGTAGAAATATTGACCAGGCGAGCACAAAAATACGGGCGCTAGGCACGCGGCGCCAACTGCAATAAATACCGCACACGAGCATTAATAGTGAGGCAGCAAACCCTGTTATATCCATTAAGCGTAGGGCGGGTTGAAGTGGCAAAAATATCATCGCTACCAGCGCTATATAGCAGTAGCCGCGAAACAGCGTAATGATGTGATGCCAACGTGGGCAGTAGATGGCCGTGTTAAGAAAACTTTGCGTGAATAGGGCGCCCATCGCAGAAGCAAAGGTAAAGCCAATCGCTACCAGGCGCGCGGTGTTATCGCCTAGGAAACTCCAAAACATCAGCGTGCCAAGGCCATTGAACGTCAAACTTGCCAGTGTAAACCCGAAGGCAAATAGCGCGTAGTAGAGAAATACGTGCTCTTTAAGCACAAAAAATAGCAGCAGGTTGTAAATGCTTAATGCTAGCAGCATGCCGAAGTAAGTCGCCAGCCAGAAATTATGCCGGTCATTTTGAGTATAAAACGCCTCTGGCGTCATTAAGCTGTAGCTCAGAAACTTACTGCCCGTGGCTTTTACCTGGGTATAAAGCGTCACGGTTTCTCCGCCGACCAGCATCACCGGAAAAACGGCCTGTCGGTGGGCGATTGATCGCTCGTCAATTGGCACGGCGCTTCCGCTGTACTGAACATCGCTAGCGTGTTCCCTCAGCGTATACAGAGTGACATGGTCTAAAAATGGGTATTCGAATTTAACCATCCAGGTAGTCGGGAGGGACGATGCATTACGAATTTGTGTTTTTAGCCAGACATCGCTTTGTGTATAGCCGAAATGTAGGTTAGAGGCGTGATGGACCGGTTTAAATGAAGGAGATAATGCTAAAACATCGCGTAGGTTTAGCGATTCTAAGGTATTCCAGTAACCGCTTGCTTCATTTAAGTCGTAACGCGCCTGCTCGGGAGAGACGACGATGGTAGCTGCAGCACTTGCTTGTGAATGCCAGCTAATAATAAGCACTAACAAGCCAGCCGGAAGGCGCTTTAACCAACAGTAAGCATCCATAAATATCGCTATTTTGGTTATTTTTGCGTTGGGCTTTATCGCTTCTAGGTCTTAGTGCCTAGGTTCCCTTGCCTGCCTTGGGCGGGTTTTGCTCCTAGGCAAAGTGTAGACCTCTTTCAAAGCGAGTGGCCGACAATGGGTCTAAAGCATGAGACAGTTCAGACTTTTAGTTAGGCGCTGGACTAGTTGTCCACTGTGGCGCCAAAAATGCCAATAAAGTGGCACGGTAAGCGAGTGGCCGGGGGCGATGCTGACAAGATGGCCTTTTTGCAGTTGGTCTAGTGCCTGCAGTTGTGGAACCATTCCGTAGCCAATGCCTGCGGTGGCGAGACGCACAAACCCTTCTGATGAAGGGCACAGGTGGTAGGGGAAATGGCCGTGATAGCCACACTGAGCAAGAAACTGATGCTGAAGCTGGTCATGAGGGCCGAACACAATCACTGGGGCTTGCTGAAAAGCTTCTGGAGAAAGGCCTTCAGGAAAGTAGCGTTGCACGTAGGCAGGTGATGCTAGCGGGAGATAACGCATCTCGCCTACTTTAATACAGCGAGCGCCCGCGATGGGTGTTGGCGTAGAGCAAAGGCAGGCTGCGACATCGCCATCTCGCAGACGGTTAAGCCCAACGTCCTGATCCTCAATAACTAAATCGAGCAATACGCCCTCGGTTTGACAGATATCTGCCACAGCGTTTGCCCACCACGTCACCACGCTGTCAGCGTTGATGGCGATTCTTAGTCGGGTCGTTGCGTTATCTAGCGTAGGTAGCGTCTGCTGTAGGTCGCGTTCTAACAGCTGTACTTGCTGGTAATGGGTGAGTAGCCGCTGACCAGCAGGTGTAGGTGAAAGCTTAGGATGGCGCATTAGCACTGGCTGGCCTAGACGTACTTCCAGTGCTTTTATACGTTGGGAGATGGCTGATTGAGAAAGTCCTAATGTATCGCCTGCTCGTTCAAAACCGCCGCACTCCACCACAGTGGCCAGAGCATGGAGAAGTTTGTAATCCAACATGGCCGTCTTCCCAGGATAAGAAAGTAATGACGTTATGCAAAAGGCGCGTATTTAACAAATAAAAGCGCCATATCTTTATGCAAGTGAGATTGAATGTCATAAGTAAATGAATTACATTAATCTACAGGGAAACGACACTAAACTCTTAATGCCATCGCTTAAAGGACACTGTAATGCCTGTCATCATGCTCCGTCGCCCTCTTGCAGGTATCGTTGCGCTTAGCGCGCTGATGCCTTTGGCCGTTTCCGCTGACGATGCTGTTAGCGCCGGCGCTGTGGTTCATCACTATGCCGACTTGGCGCATGCTAATTACGCCGATGCGCTCAATGCCGCCGAGGTGTTGAACGAGCGTATCGACGAATTGCTGGCCAACCCTACTGTTGAGGCTCTTAACGCAACTAAGCAAGCTTGGTTGCAAGCACGGGTATCGTATCAGCAAAGCGAAGTATTTCGTTTTGGCAATGTGGTGGTGGATGACTGGGAAGGGCAGCTGAACGCCTGGCCTCTGGATGAAGGCATGATTGATTATGTCGAAAGCGATGGCTATCAGCATGAGCTGGGTAATGAAGGGGCCACTGCTAATATCATTGCCAACGAACGTATCACGATAGGGGGGGAAGTCCTGGATGTCAGTGATATTACGTCAGAGCTCTTAGCCGACCTTAACGAAGTGGGGGGCTCAGAAGCCAACGTCGCCAGCGGCTACCACGCCATCGAATTTCTGCTCTGGGGGCAGGACCTTAATGGCTTCGAAGCAGGCAGTGGTGAGCGTCCGGTGAGTGACTTCCAAGCCGGCGATGACTGCACCCATGGTAACTGCGATCGCCGCCGGACGTACCTGGATGCAGTGTCGGACCTGCTAGTCAGTGATCTTGAGTGGATGGTTGCCCAGTGGTCGCCTGAAGTTGAAGGCAACTATCGTCAGGAACTGCTGGCTGAAAGTGATCAGGAAGGCCTGCGCCGTATGCTATTTGGTATGGGGTCGCTATCGTTGGGTGAACTAGCGGGAGAGCGCTTGAAAGTCGCGCTTGAAGCCAACTCTTTTGAGGATGAGCACGACTGCTTCAGCGATAATACCCACAACTCTCACTACTACAACGGCCAGGGGATTCAGAATATCTACACCGGCAGCTATCAGCGCCTTGATGGCAGTGTGGTAGAGGGGCCTTCGCTGCAAGACTTACTGTCTCAGACAGATAGCGAGCTAGCCGATACCCTTGGTGAGCAGCTTGAAGCCACCATGGCGCGGCTTGATGCTATCAAGCAAGCGGCTGAAGCGGAAAGCTCGCCGATGGCATTCGATATGATGATTGCGCCGGGTAATGAGCAGGGCAGTGAATTGATCAACGAGGCGATTCTCACTCTGGTGGCGCAAACGGCATCCCTTGAAGAAGCCGCCGGTGAGTTGGGGGTTACCTCTTTGCAGCCGGATGATGCAGGCCATCGTTTCTAAATCATTCGTTTGATTTTATGAGCCGTCTGGCAGCTTGGCTGTCGGACGGCTTTTGTCGTTTGTCTCAAGGTATATTTATGTGCCACCTCTCTCGCTTTTTTGCCTTCAGGCGACTCGCTCAATGCTGCCTTTTCTTAGCACTGTTGGCGGCCTCTTTGTTTGTGGTCTCTTTACAGGCGGCTGAATCTCCCGCCATTCAATCGTCGCCGATGAGCGGTGGCGATGGGGCAGTGGAGCAATTTGATCACAACGCTTATTCATTACCGCTACGTAACATGTCGATGACCAAGCGGCTTGATTTCAGCGTCGGCAATAGCTTTTTCCGCAACCCCTGGGTGGTAGCACCTGCCAGTACTGAGGCCCGTGATGGCCTGGGCCCGTTGTTTAATACCAATAGTTGTCAAGGTTGCCATCTCAAGGATGGGCGAGGCCACCCACCGATGGGAGATGAAACCCCCATCGCGTTGTTTCTGCGTCTTTCGCTGCCTTCCAATCAGTCGGAGCCGGAAATTTTGGAGCAACGGGGCGCGCTCCCGGTACCCAACTACGGTTTGCAGCTACAAACCTCTGCGATTCCTGGCGTGCAGCCGGAGGGCAAACTGATCATTGAGTACCGTCCGCGGGAAGTGGGCTTTGCCGACGGCCATAGCGTTACCTTGCAGGAGCCGCTTTACTCAATTGCCGAACCTGCCTACGGTGAGTTACCGAACACGTTGCTGACGTCGCCGCGGTTGGCGCCACCAATGATTGGCCTGGGCCTGCTGGAGGCGATTCCTGAAGCAGACCTGATGGCGGCTGCCGACCCCAACGATGCCGATGGCGATGGCATTTCCGGGCGCTATAACCAAGTCTGGGATGTGCGCAGTGGCACCACGGTGATGGGGCGTTTTGGTTGGAAAGCGGGTGAGCCCAGCATTGAGCAGCAGAGCATGCACGCCTTCGCCGGCGATATGGGGCTAACGTCTCGCTTAGTGCCGCAAACGGATTGTATGGAGAGTCAGGGGTGCGATGCCTTTCCTGATGGTGGAACGCCTGAAGTCAGCGATGAAATTGCAGACTTCATCACCTTCTATGCCTCTAGCCTGGCGGTGCCGATGCGCCGCAACATGGATGATCCTGAGGTGATACAGGGGGCCGAGACATTTAACGCACTGGGCTGCGCAAGCTGCCATACCCCCCGCCATCGTACCGCCTCGGATGCTCCCCGAGCGGCGTTGGCGAATCAAGAAATATGGCCTTATAGCGATCTACTGCTCCACGATATGGGCGAAGCCTTGGCCGATCATCGTAGTGAGTTTCAAGCGGATGGGCGCGAATGGCGCACCCCTCCGTTGTGGGGTATTGGCCTGACACAAACGGTGAATCCTCGGGCTGGCTTTCTCCACGATGGCCGTGCCCGTACGCTCGAAGAGGCGATTCTCTGGCATGGTGGCGAAGCAGAGGCGGCCACCCAAGCCTATCGACATCTACCCGCTGACCAGCGCGCGGAACTTATTCGCTTTCTTGAATCTTTATGAGCTTTACAACGCTTCTGTTACGGCTGTCGGCTATTGGTAAGGAGTTAATGTGATTTCTTCTCTTCGTCGTTTGGGGGTAGCCGTTGCGTTTTTAGCGGCTCCCTTTTCTGCACTGGGTTCCGCTGATACGGACACCAATACACCACGTGATATCTGGCATGGCGCGATAGCGCAGCAGTATGCCGAACTCAGTCATGCCTCTGAGCGCCTGGAGGCTAGTGCAACGCGCTTTTGCCAAGCGCCCGATGAATCGCTCAAGCAGCGGCTTGAAAGCGACTGGCTGGGGGCTTATCAAGCTTGGCAGGCGGTGCGCTTTGTCCAGTTTGGGCCCATTGAGCAGAATAGCCGTGGCTGGCAACTTCAGTTCTGGCCAGACCGCAAAAACCTTGTAGGTAGCAAGGTAGAAGGATGGTTGAGAGCGGACACCACGCCAACGGCCGAAGATATTGCTAGCGATAGCGTCGCGATTCAGGGATTTCCGGCTATTGAGTACTTGCTATATGACGATGCTATGAGTGACCGGCCACTTGGTGAACCGGCTATGTGCGGCTTGTTGCAGGCTATCTCTACTCATCTCGTAGACACGAGTAGCGCACTGGAGCGCGACTGGCAGGCCTTTGGTATGCACTATCGTGATACCCCGCGTTACACCGAAACCACACTGGCTAACGCCATTCAAGCAATCGAAACCCTAGAGCAGAAACGTCTTGGTGAGCCAATGGGGCTACAAGGGACGCCTGCTAATCGCTATTTAGCGGAAGCTTGGCGTAGCGGTAACTCCATTCGTTTGGTGGAAAGTACGCTTGAAGGGCTGCGCACAGGGTTTCTTCCAGGGCTCTCGACGTTGCTGCGCGAAGCCGATGCAGTGCCACTCGCCGAGACATTTCGTGATCAATTGGACAAGACGTTAGCCAAGGCGAGTGATCTGCCTTCGGGGCTGACAACGTCACTGGACGATCAAGCCTTTCGTGACCTGCAGTCGCTTTATCTCAATATTGGTCAGTTGAACTATCTGCTGGGAACCGAAATTGCGGCCGAGCTTGGCCTCGTGCGTGGCTTTAATTCTAGCGATGGAGATTGAGCGATGCAGCGACGGCAGGTGCTGAAAGCTGGGCTAGGAAGCGTCTTAATGGCATTAACACCACTGAGCTGGGCGGTGCCGGGGCGCGAAAATGCTGACTGGCTGTTTAGCGCGGTTGATGATCTTGATGGAAAGCACTACATCGCTGGAGTGGCACTGGATGGTAAAAGCCGCTTTATGATTGAAGTGCCCGAGCGCTGTCACGGGGGCTGTCTACGTCCTAGCTCCCACCAGGCAGTACTTTTTGCCCGCCGCCCCGGCACTCGAATGCATGTGATCGATGGGGCTAATCGGCGCTTAGCTCACACCATTTCAGCGGGAGAAGGTTACCATTTCTATGGACATGGGGTTTTCGACCTGAACGGGCGCTATCTGTATGTCACCGCCAATCGTTTGGCGGACAGCGCCGGGCTGGTGCGCGTTTACGATGCTGCCAACGACTACGCTCATGTGCGCGATATGTCGCTGGATGGTATCGGGCCCCATGAGCTTCGGCTGATGCCGGATGGTGATACTCTGGTGATTGGTTTGGGGGGAATCCAGACTCACCCTGACTACGGTCGGGTTAAGCTCAATCTGGACACTATGGCCCCGGCGCTGATGCTTATGAATCGCCACAGCGGCGAAGTAGTAGCCCGCCATGCTCCTTCGCACCACCAGCTTAGCTGCCGTCATCTAGACGTGGCAGCGGACGGCACGGTGATCGCCGGATACCAATTTGAAGGCCCTGAGTGGGAGTCCTATCCGCTGATTTGTCGTCTGGATGCTGCCGGAGGCTTCTCTGAGCTGGCGCTGCCCGATGAGGTCACCACCAGCCTTCGGCACTACACCGCTAGCGTCGCGTTTAGCCGTGTTTCAGCAACTGTTCTGGTGACCGCTCCTCGCGGCAATCGGGTGCTGCTGCTAGATGCTGAACAGGGCCGCTTGAACGCTAACCTGGAGCTACCCGACGCTGCCGGTGCCCGCTGTGATGGGAGCGGCGGCTTTCTGGTCTCCTCCGGCCAGGGCGGACTCTACCGTGTAACGCCTGACACGGCAGTGCCCGAGTTGCTCGCCAGCCAGGAATTCCGCTGGGATAATCATTTGACCTGACAGATATCTAACGTTGGCCTAAATAGCGAAAAGCATTTATCCCTAGAGTCGAAAATGCGAAAAAGCCAGCGGCCAAGGTAACAATCGTCGGCCCCGTGGGGGTATCAAAATAGTAAGCGGCCCTGAGTCCCAACGTGACCGCCAATGTCGCAATACACATAGCTACTAGTGCCATAATTTCAGGCGTTCTGGAGAAAGGCCTTGCCGTTGCAGCAGGAATAATCAGTAAGGCTGCAATTAGCAATGCACCGACCACCTTGAGTGCTACAGCCACGACCAGGGCAAGAGAAAGAGTTAAGACCAATTGCTCGCGGCGGGGCTGAATGCCATTGGCGTAGGCAAGTTCATCGCTCAGTGTGGCAGTCAGAAGTGCCGACCAACGCCAGAAGAGTAACGCCAATATCAGTAATGCGCCGCCACCGATGATCCACAGGTCATCCTGGCCAACGGCCAGGATATCGCCGAATAAATATGCCGTCAGGTCAATCCGGACGCCTGAAATAAATGAAACAGCGACCAGGCCGATCGCCAAGGCCGAGTGAGCCATAACGCCGAGTAGCGTATCCATGGCATAGCCGCGCCCGCTGAGTAGCGTTACGCAAGCGGCCATGGTGAGGGCAACGGTTAATACGCCTGCAAAAATAGAGAGGTTAAACATTAAAGCCAGTGCAACACCAAGGATGGCGGCGTGAGATGTCGCATCGCCGAAGTAAGCCATGCGTCGCCAAACCACAAAGCAGCCAAGCGGTGCCGCGGCAAGGGCAACGAATATGCCGGCCAGAGTCGCGCGCCACATGAAGTCATCCAACATAGGCTGCCTCCTCATGGTGATGACGATAAAAAGCCAGCATTTGTGCTGTCTGTTCACCGAATAACGCTTGATAGTCTGGGGAAGACGCAACACGCTCTGGTTTGCCCTCGCAACAGATGTGGCCGTTTAAGCACAGCACATGGTCGGCGGTGCGCATGACGACATGAAGGTCATGGCTGACCATCAATACGGCACAGCGGTAGTGCTGACGAACCTCTTCAATTTTTTTATAAAAATCTGCGATGCCACGATAGTCCAACCCTTGTGTTGCCTCGTCGAGAATTAAGATGTCTGGTTTTGTGATAAGCGCGCGGGCCAGCAGTACCCGTTGAAGTTGGCCGCCTGACAAGTGGCTCATGGCGGCATTTTCTAATGCCTCGACCCCCGCGTTTGCTAATGTTTGCTGCACATCGCGGCGGGCATGGCGGTGAGGAAGGTTAAGAAAGCGTGAGACCGTCATCGGTAGCGTTGGGTCTAAATGGAGTCGCTGGGGCACATAACCGATAGACAAATTCTCATCGATGGTGACGTTGCCTGATGTTGGCTTAATGGCCCCAACTAATGTTTTAACTAACGTTGATTTTCCTGAGCCATTTGGGCCAATCAGCGTGACAATCTCTTCACGGTGCAATGTCAGATTAATATCTCTCAAAATATGCTGGCCACTGATCAGAACGTTGATTTGCTTGGCGCGCAGGAGAGGGACATTACGAGGAATGAATTGAGACATCAGCTTGCAGCCTCTCGGTTAATTGCTATTCTGATTCAATTTGTTATGTTATATCATATTGCAAAAATAAGGGCTAATGCTTCTGCGGCTATAAGCGCTTTCTAGATAGGTCGTATGAGAGTGGGGGCATTATGGTTTTGATAATTTGGAGAACATCATGAAGTACAGACTTTCACGTTACACCCTGCCGCTATTAGCGAGCTTTCCCTTGTCAGCCCTAGCAGATGTTCCCCGAGTGGCGGTAGACATTCCGCCGATACACTCGCTGGTAGCCAAAGTTATGGGGGGTCTCGGATCGCCCGACCTTTTCATTCAGCCGGGTGCATCACCCCACGGCTACTCACTGAGGCCTTCGGAAGCCAAAGTGTTAAATGATGCTGATGTGGTCGTATGGGTAAGTAATGATCTAACGCCTTGGTTATCGGCTCCGATCGCCAATTTGGCAAACGACGCCGAGCATCTGGAACTAATCGACCACGACCACGACCACGACCACGACCACGACCACGACCACGACCACGACCACGACCACGACCACGACCACGACCACGACCACGACCACGACCACGACCACGACCACGACCACGACCACGACCACGACCACGACCACGACCACGACCACGACCACGACCACGACCACGACCATCATCACGATGGGCAAGATCCACATGGTTGGCTGGACCCTGGTAATGCACGGCGCTGGCTCGATTCCATTGCCCAGCAACTTAGCGAAATCGATCCTGATAATGCCGCCCACTATCGTGCTAATGCGGCACAAGGCCAGCAAGAACTTGAAGCGCTTGAGCAAGATTTAAAGGAACGCTTAGCCAATAGCGAGGAGACTCGCTTTATCGTATTTCACGATGCCTATCAGTACTTTGAAAAAGCGTTGGGTGTCACTGCGGCTGGTGCTATTTCTATCGGCGACGCATCTTCGCCCAGCCCGAGACGCATTGAAACTATCCAGCAGTTAGTTGATGCTGAAGGCGTTACGTGTGTATTCAGCGAACCGCAATTTAATCCGCAAATTGTTGATACTGTGTTTGGCGATACCGATGTCTATATTGGTGTGATGGATCCCCTGGGCGTTGGCTTAACACTAGGTGCAGGACTTTACGACGCACTACTTAACCAAATGGCTGATGAAATACAACACTGTACCGACACGATGTGAGTCAGTCTGGAAAGCCGGTATCAAGAAGGAGTGATTAAATAGGCGCGCTAATGTGGACAGTGATCTCGTCTGGCATTAGCGCGTCGGTATGTCTTCACTCATTGGGCTACAGCAATATTGTGCTCCCCATTGGGGTGTTTCATCACCTGCATGGGTAGGCCATAAATCGCTTCTAAGGTGCTGCAACTCATCAAATCATCCGGGCTGCCATGGGCCAGCAAGCGACCGCTATGCAGTGCCATCAGTTCATCACAGTAGCGTGATGCCATATTGATATCGTGCAATACAATAATGACGCCAAGGTTCAGCTCATCGCATAGCTTGCGAACCAGCGCTAGCACTTCAATTTGGTGAGCAATATCCAGTGCTGCTAGTGGCTCATCGAGCAGCAAGAAACGACTTCCCTGGGCGAGTAGCATAGCCAACCATACTCGCTGACGCTCGCCGCCGGAGAGTGTATCGACTAAGCGGTCGGCAAAGGCCTCTGTGTGGGTAAGGGCGATGGCGCGATCAATGGCGTCTTTGTCTTTCTGGTTATGGCGACCGAGCAGGCCGTGCCAAGGGTAGCGACCAAAAGCCACCAGCTCGCGCCCAGTCAGGCTTTCAGCGCTGGGTAAATGCTGGGGCAGATAAGCTACCTGACGAGCAAACTCGCGATTTCCCCAGTCACGCAGTGGGCGCTGGTCAAAGTGAATCTCGCCTTGGCTGGTGGGTTGCTGCTGGGCCATCAGCTTAATCAGCGTCGACTTTCCCGAGCCATTGTGGCCAATCAAGCCGTAAACCTTGCCCTCATGAAAGCTGTGGTCAATGGGATTTAGAATCTGCTTACCATTGATTTCAAAGGTAGCGCCTTTGACCTCGAACATGAATGACTCCTGGCGATAGGGTTAATAATAATGGCTCTATTCTAGTGCTAATGGTTCTCATTTTTAACAAAAAAATTAAAAGATTTCTGTTGTTGGGCTTAGATAAGCCCTGCGAGGGCTTGAGTATTGGCGGCTAACGCAGTGCTACGGGGCAAGCGTTGGGTTGTGAGTTAACGAGGGTAGGCTTGCAAGATAACCTTTACATGGTAATGAGAATCATGTGTAATTGATATGTTATCTTGTATCTTTTAGGTTGAAGGAGTTGAGTATGAAAAAGGGCATACATCCCGCTTATGGCTACGTAGTGTTCCGCGATACCAGCTGCGGTGCCACGTTTCGGATCCGTTCTACCTGTACCTCAACGCAGACAATTGTCTGGGATGATGGCAATACCTACCCATTGATTGACCTGGATGTCTCTAGCGCTTCTCACCCTTTCTATACCGGCGAGCAGCGCAGAGTTTCTGCTGAAGGTCGGGTGGCGCGTTTTCAGCAGCGCTTCGGTTTGGTTTCGCGCCGCTCTTCTGGCGCTAAGTAGAGGATATATAGAGTGCAAGTACTTAGCTCGCTCAAGTCCGCCAAAAACCGCCATCCTGATTGCCAAGTGGTCAAACGTCGCGGACGGCTGTATGTCATTTGTAAAACGAATCCGCGCTTCAAAGCGCGCCAGGGAGGAAAGCACAAAAAATAAGCAGGGAATCTCCTGGGGCCAGCGGCTTATTTTTTATCAACGCACAATACAGCGTTTGAACTCAGGGGGGCGTAATATCAGTCAGTTAAGGCTGACTAGCATTATCCCCTAGTTCCATATAGCAAAGTGGCCACAGCACCGTCATTCCTGAGCCACCGCACCGTCATTCCCGAGTGGGGTTATCGGGAATCCACCTTGACCTTGGCCTGCAGCAGCCCGAAGCCTCAGGTCAACATGGATTCCCGCTAAGGGCCTGCGGGAATGACAAAGTGGCAGGGCCTGCGGGAATGGCGAGGGCGGTTCGGAGGGCTGGGGTGGAGTCGCCGCACCGTCATTCCTGAGTCACCGAACCGTCATTCCCGAGTGGGGTAATCGGGAATCCACCTTGACCTTGGCCTGCAGCAGCCCGAAACCCCTGGTCAACATGGATTCCCGCTAAGGGCCTGCGGGAATGACGAAGTGGTAGGGCCTGCGGGAATGACGAAGTGGTAGGGCCTGTAGGAGTGACGAGGGCGGCACGGAGGGCTGGGGTGGAGTCATCGTCAGGCACTTATTAAACAAAAAAACCAGCCCATCAGATAATGCCGGTCGGCTTAACTGACTTGCATTAGGGGTGGAGCGGATATTCTGTTAGCAAGAGCTTAAACATGCTAGCAGTTGGCTATGCTGCTCGGGGTGCGCAGCAATTAGGCTGTTCCATTGAACAGGATTTGCCTCACCAGAGATATCCGTGACGGTGTATCCAGCTTCCCGAGCTATCACAATACCGGCAGCGATATCCCAGAAGTCGAGCGCGGCGCCTTGCGACCAAAAAGCATCAAACCGACCTAGGCTGAGATAGGCGATCTCGAGCGCCGCTGAGCCAGGGCTGCGGATACCCGCCACCTGGGGCATTAATGTCGCGAGTTGATTTAGCGCTGTCGTGCAGTCGCCTTTGGCATGGTAAGGCAGGCAAGTGCTCACCAGCATCTCGGTCAGCGGGCGAGGGGCTGGTGTTGTTAATGGGCGATCATTGAGAAAGGCGCCTGTGCCTTGGCCTGCCCAGAGCATCTCATCAAGGAGTGGTTGATAGACAACACCGATGATCAGCGCATCACCTTTGGTGACCGCAATAGACACCGAAAAGTGAGGCACGCCATGCAGAAAATTGCTGGTGCCATCAAGGGGGTCAATAATCACGGTATAGTCGCTATCGGTGGGCGTCAGGCCACTTTCTTCGCCAAGGAAAGCGATATCGGGAAAAGCGCTGCTGATGCAGTCGATAATGATACTCTCGGCTGCCGTATCGTAGTAGCTAACGAAGTCAGATGTTCCCTTTTTCTCAAATGCAATCCGTCCCTTTTGCGAATACCCCTCGCGCAACAGCGCACCTGCTTCATAGGCTGCTTGCTTAACTGTTTCCAGCAAGCTGTTTTCGCTCTCAAGCATGTCGTTTCTCCTGGGAGGGCTGTTATCAAATCGTTTGATAAAGGTAACTAACCATTCATGACATGGCGATGACAGTAGACTTTTTTGGTTTGGTAGATCAGTTGTTTAGTACAAGCATATCGTTATGAAAAGAGGATTAGGCCTCGCTGATTGACTTTACTGCTTGTTAACGCAAATAATAATTATTGTTATTTATTTTGTGGTGTTAGTTAAGGCAGGAGGCCAATCAGTGGATACCCAGACCTGGAGCGCTGAGTTAGAAGATATCTTCGTTAATCAGCGGCCCCGGCTCTGCTGTGTCGCCGCAAGAGTCTTGGGCAATGCTGATCAGGCCGATGATGTTGTGCAGGATGCTTATCTAAAAATTTCAGAAGCAACCACGCTTTTTGAGGTGAGGCAGCCCATATCCTACGTGTCACGTGTGGTGCGCAACCTCGCTATTGACCGTTGCCGCCGTTCGGCATTTGAGTCAACGCTGTTTGCCAAAGAAGAGGAGGGGGAGGCTGCCTCTTACGCGTCACACTCTCCAGAGGTGATCGCGATTGATCGTCAGGCCTTGGCTCAGGTGGTGGATGCGTTGGACGAGCTGCCCGAGCGTACGCGGCGCGCTTTTGAGCTCTACCGGTCGGGGAGCCATACGCAGCGGGAAGTGGCCCACTTGTTAGGTATTTCCACCACGTTAGTTAACTTTATGATTCGCGATGCATTGACTCATTGCCGCCAGTCGCTACAAAGTCAGACGTTGCCAGATTAGTAAGCCTACGTTCCGTCCCCTCTTTGTGGTCGCTTTGTTACACTGTCAACGAACAACAGTAGCGAGGTTTGACAGTAACGATGGATAACGACAGCGGCGATGATGCCGTTTGGCAAGTGGCGCTAGATTGGCTGATGCGCGAGCATGAAGAGTCGTTGAGTGATGCTGATCGCGAGGCGCTCCATGCGTGGCTAGCGGCTTCTTCTCAGCATCGCAGGGTATTTCATGAAGCCGAACAGCTATGGCTGCTAACGGGAATGATCCCCCGCAGTGATGAGCGCAACTGACAAATCACCGCTTTTTGCCCATTCTTTTTTTGTTCCCCCTGGTTTTCTTCCTTGATGGTTTAACGGCTTTCATGTTTTTAAGCACTAGAGCCGTTTGCCCTCACGCTTATTTTTCCTACTTTCTTTCTCCCCCGCATTAAATTTCTATATACCTCACTCGTCATTATGTAATGAGAAGCAATTGCGTTTTGTTTCTCATTTCTTCGTCAACGATGAGGTTAGTTCCATGACAAGCTGTTTTGATCGTGAAGATGCTGTTTTCCGCGTGTTAGTTAACCACGAAGAGCAGTACTCCCTCTGGCCTGAGTGGAAAGCAATTCCTGCTGGCTGGACGGATACCGGTGTGCTTGGCGATAAGCCAACCTGCCTAGAGTACGTCGAAAAAACCTGGACCGATATGCGGCCACTCTCTCTGCGTCAGTGGATGGACGAGCAGCAGGCTGCTGAAGCGGAGCCTGCGAATGCAGGCTAAGCGGCTAAAGCTGCTCTGCCTGCCCTGCGCTGGGGCCAGTGCCACCATGTATCTGCGCTGGAAGCGCCAGTTGCCAGCGTGGATTGAGGTGTGCCCCGTTGAGTTGCCGGGGCGGGGTGAGCGCTTGGGTGAGCCGCTCGTCGACAACTTCGAAACTCAGGTCGTAAAGCTGTGCGAAGAGCAGGCAACGCGGATGCGCGGTGACTTTGCCCTGTTTGGTCACAGCATGGGGGCGCTGCTGGCTTATGGCATCGCTGCTCGCTTGCGCGATGTGGGGCGCCCTCAGCCACGGATGCTATTCGCTTCAGGTAGTGCAGCGCCCTCAATGCGTGATTCAGAGCGCTTGGCGGGCCTTGATAACGATAAGGCCCTGATTGCGGATCTTCGCCAACAGGGCGGCACGCCAGAGGAAGTATTCGAAAGCCCAGAGCTGATGCGTCTCACGCTTGATGTTTTGGCGGCGGACTATCGCCTCTGTCGTAGTTTCCGTTATCGCAGTAGTGCGCCATTCGACTATCCCGTCAAAGTGTTAGCGGGCCTTGCTGATGATATTGAGAAAGTGCGCTTGGAAGCATGGCAGCGCGTAGCGGGCGGGGCGTTTTCTTTGAACTGGTTCGAGGGAGGGCACTTCTTTATTCGCCAGCAGGAAAGGCAAGTAGTGGCAGCCATCGAACAGGCACTGACCCTGCGCCTAGAGGAGGTGCTTTATGCAGCGCCTGCGGTTAGCTGAAACGCTACCCGTGGGGCTCACGGTCTGGCAGTTGCCTCTTGATCTGGAGGCCCCTATTGCAGATGAGGACTATCGGTTGCTGAGTCAAACAGAGCGGCAGCGTGCGTGTCGGTTTCGTCATCACGCCGATGTAGTGCGTGCCGTGACGACTCGTGCTGCTCTGCGGCGGCTGCTATCAGCGCAAACCGGTATCGCGCCAGAGAAACTGGTGTTCAGCGAAAATGCCTATGGTAAGCCTCTCCTGAAAAGCGCTCATGGGCTGGCGTTCAATGTCTCCCATGCAGGGGGGTATGCCCTTATTGCGCTGGCAGCTTGTGGGCAGGTGGGGGTCGATATTGAACGCTGCCGACCCGAGGCCGAGCTTGCATCACTGAGTGGCCTAGTTCTATCGCCGAGTGAGCGACGCTATCACGATAGCGGCCGGTCTGCCTTGCCCTTTATTGAGCGCTGGGTGGTTAAAGAGGCAGTGCTCAAGGCACTTGGGCTGGGAATAGCTGACCATCTACAGGCGCTCTCGGTCAGTCCAGCCTCTGCGCCGCCAACCATTTACCGTCTTGAATACTCGCTTCCTACTTCATCACCTTTGCAAGCATGGCCGCTGCCAGCGCCGTGTGGCTATGCGGCAGCCCTGGGTTATGTCCAGAGCTAATGCTACTCAACGACTTTTTAGGAGATCAATAATGGACAGCCAAAGCACAGCACCAACGCAACCAATCAACGCCATATCCAAACGCCAGGGGCCAGCTGATTCAGAGCTGCCTATTATGATTTCTCCCGCCTACCCAGGGCAGTCGCTGCTGGAAGCTTTTAGCGAGCTGCGTGCTGATATCGAGACGCTGGTGACTAGAGTAGGCGGGGTGTTACTGAGAGGCTTCGACGTGCCGACAGTTGATGATTTTCAGCAGTTTGCTGCCGCTTTCGGTCATCCACTGTTGAGTTATGAGTTCGCTTCTACGCCACGCTCAGCGGTGTCATCGGGCATTTATACCTCCACCGAATATCCCGCTCATCAACATATTCCCCTCCACAATGAGCAGGCCTACACCCGCGAGTGGCCGATGAAAATCTGGTTCCACTGTGTCACCGCTTCACCTGAAGGAGGGGAGACGCCTATTGCCGATAGTCGCGCCATTTACCGCCGTATGCCGGTAGAGATTCGTGAGCGCTTTGCCCCCGGCATTCTTTACGTACGCAACTACGGCGATTTCGATATGCCTTGGCAACAGGTGTTTAACACCGAAGACCGTGCCGAAGTGGAGGCATTCTGCCAGCGCGCGGGGATCCGCTGTGAATGGAAACCTGATGGCGACCTGCGTACTACCCAGCTATGCCAAAGCATAGAGACTCACCCTGTCACCGGTGAGCAGGTGTGGTTTAACCAGGGCCACCTTTTCCATGTCTCCAACCTGCAGCCAGAAGTGCGTGAATCGCTAGAAGAGCTGCTTGACCCCGAAGACATGCCGCGCAACGTCTTCTTTGCCGATGGCAGCCCCATTGACGATGCCATTTTTGATGAGGTCCGCGGCGTGCTGGCCGACGAAACGGTGATGTTCCCCTGGCAGGCGGGCGATGTGTTGATGCTCGACAACATGCTGGTCGCCCATGCGCGCACGCCGTTTAAAGGGCCGCGCAAAGTTGTTGTCGCCATGGCGGAAGGCCACGGCAACCTCTCCAAAGACTGAATACAGCGGCTCAACCCACGCCACGGCCAGGAGTTCCAGCAGGTACGCATATGAATATAAGGCACGCCCAGACAATGAACAGCCACCCGTCCCATAACGATGCTTTTAGAAGCGATGCTGTTAGAAACGATGTTTTTAGAAGCTATGTCGAGCATTTAAGTCGCTTAGCCCGTGAAAGGCCCAGCGACAGGGCGCTGATTGTGGTGAACGCTCAAGGTGATACCGCCCTTGATTACGCCACCTTGGAGCGGCGTTCGCGTGCTCTGGCCAGTGAGCTACAGCAGCGATTCGCGGCTGGTGACCGTGCTTTGATCCTGCTGGATAACGATGAGCACTATGTAGTGGCATTTTTCGCTTGCCTATATGCCGGGGTCATTGCTGTGCCGGTCTTTCCACCGGAGTCGGCCAAACAGCAGCACTTGGCACGCTTACTGGCCATTGCCGCCGACTCCCAGGCCGTTTGCGTGCTTACCTCTACGACAATTATTGATGTGGTCGCATCGGCGAACGAAGGCTTTGGTAGTGCGGAATTGATCCCCGTGGATGGCGTCGATGAGAGCCGCGCTGAACACTGGGTCGAGCATTTCCCTAAGCGCGATGATATCGCCTTTTTGCAATACACCTCAGGTTCCACGGCCACGCCCAAGGGGGTGATGGTGAGTCATGGCAATCTGATGGCTAACGAGCGCGCTATCGAGACAGGCTTCTCGATTGGTGCTGACGATGTCTTCGTTAGTTGGCTGCCGCTGTATCACGATATGGGCCTGATCGGCGGCCTACTCCAGCCCATCTATCGTGGCATTCCTGCGGTATTGATGAGCCCGACCTTCTTTTTGCAGCGGCCGGTACGCTGGCTGGAAGCGATCTCCCGCTACGGAGGTAGCATCAGTGGTGGCCCCGATTTCGCCTACCGGCTGTGCCTTGAGCGTATTCGCGACGAACAGATTGAGACACTCGATTTATCCAGCTGGCGGGTAGCGTTCTCAGGCGCTGAACCAGTGCGCTACGATACCCTTACAGCCTTTATTGAGCGCTTCCTGCCAGCGGGGTTCGCCGCTGACACCGCCGCTCCCTGCTATGGCTTAGCTGAAGCCACACTGCTGGTTAGCTGTAATCCTCGTGGTACGGGGGTACTTGGCACTGCTTTTTCGCAACAATTGCTGGCTCAGGGGCAGGCGTCCTCAACAGCCGAAGGCAATACCCTGGTGGGTTGTGGCACGCCGCAACCCGATCACACTATCGATATTGTCGATCCCGAAGGGCTTCACTCGCTGCCCGAAGGCGACGTTGGCGAGATCTGGGTCAATGGGCCCAGCGTGGCGCATGGGTATTGGCATAACCCTGAAGCAACCGCCAAAACCTTTGTTACCCGTGATGGCGTTAGCTGGCAACGTACCGGTGCCCACGATAGCGATGCTCACGATGCCAATGCACTGGGCCACGACGCCCAAGACGATCGCTGGCTACGCACCGGCGATTTAGGCTTTTTACACCAAGGGCAGCTGTATATCGCCGGGCGTATTAAAGACCTCATCATTCTGCGCGGCCATAACGTCTATCCCCAGGATATCGAGTGCGCTATCGAAGCCGAGGTAGAAGCGGTCCGTAAGGGGCGCATTGCAGCCTTTGCAGTGACCACCCCCGAAGGTGCTGAAGGGATCGGCGTTGCGGCAGAAGTCTCTCGCGGCATACAGAAGCTAGTGCCCGCCGAGAAGTTGGTCGAAGCACTAAGCGAGACGGTGGGGTCCGCTTGCCACGAGCCGCTTTCGGTAGTGCTACTGCTTAACCCAGGCGGTCTTCCCAAAACCTCCAGCGGCAAGCTACAGCGCAGCGCCTGCCGCCAAGGCTGGGAGGCGGGTAGCCTGGATGCCTACGCCGTTCACGCCTTTGGGCATTTTGTCAGCGGTGGCGACGGTGGGGACGCTAGTGGTGGAGAATCATCACAATCTACTGCGGAAGCTGGGAGCGAAACAGAGCAGACGTTAGCGACGCTCTGGCGCCAAGTGCTGGGGGATAATGACACCCAGGCGCAGAGTAAGCCGCTAGGAAGAGACGCTCACTTCTTTGCCAGCGGTGGTAATTCGCTTGCAGCCGTGAGGCTAGCCGCCGCCATCAGTGATCACTGGGGCGTCGAGTTATCTCTGCACGTGCTGTTTGAACAGCCGCGCTTATCTGCCATGGCTAAAGCTATCGAAGCACGCCTAGCGGCCTCATCGGATCAACGAGGGGTGGCCATCCCTCGTCTTGAAGATGATCAACGTCAAGGCGATATACCGTTGTCAGAAGGGCAGCGCAGCCTATGGTTGACGTGGCAACTCGATCCCCAGAGCGCTGGTTACAATATGGCAGGGGCGCTTCATCTCAAGGGGGCGTTGGATCCATCATCGCTCAATGCAGCGCTGGAGGCCCTCGTACAACGCCATGATATTTTACGTACTTACTACCCCTTGAGTGAGACAGGAGGTCCGGTTCAGCGGCTAGCGCGGGATTGGCATCCTGAGTTGATCTGTAACGATATACCCGGTGATGCTGCGGTTGAACAGGAGCAGGTACTGCATGACGCACTCACTCAGCTGGCGCGGCAGCCTTTTGATCTTGAACAGGCGCCTCCTTTAACCGTCGCCCTCTACCGCTTGTCCGCGGAGCACCATGTGTTAGCTATCGTTCAGCACCACATTGCTGGCGATGGATGGTCAGTACAGGTGCTCATCGATGATCTATGCGCACTTTATGAGTGCGCCTGCACTCAGCAAGAAGCCAAGCTTGCACCACTGCCAGTACAGTTCGCAGATTATGCGGTTTGGCAGCAGCGTCAGAAGCATAGTAGTGAGCGGCAAAGCCAACTTGCTCACTGGTGTGAACGCCTCTCCGGGGATCATCCCCCGCTAGCGTTGCCTTTGGATCGCCCACGCCAAGCGCTGTCCGCACCCAGAGAAGGCCAGCTGCGTTTTACACTTACCGGTGAGTTGAGCGAGCAGCTACGTAGCCTAGCTCGTGAACGAAGCGTTTCGCTCTATGCTGTGATTTTGGCACTACTAAAGCTGACTTTGCATCGCTTTAGCGGTGAGACAGATATCAAGCTAGGGGCTCCCATTGCCAATCGGCATAAAGCCGAGCTACAAGGCTTGATTGGTTACCTCATCAATGTCGTTGTGTTGCGCACTCAGATTGATCCCACTGAAAATTTCGAGCGTTTGTTAGACGAGGTGAGCGCTACCCTGCTCGATGCTCAGCTGCATCAGGATGTCCCCTTCGATCAAGTGGTGGAGGCGCTACAGCTAGAACGGCAACCGGGGGTACATCCGCTATTTCAGGTGAAGTGTACTCAGCAGGAAATGTGGCAGGCGGAGCGTCACGTGGCTGGCCTGGCCATTCAAGCCGAGCAGGTATTCACGGGTATTGCTCACTTCGATCTGAGTCTCGACTTTTGCGATGAGCCGGAGGGAATAGCAGGTCTATTCGCTTACTCCGCAGAGCTATTCGATGCCACCACGATCGAGCGTTTCTGCCAGGCATTCCGATTCCTGGCCGAGCAGGTCGTCGCTGATCCACGGTCTCACACGGCGATGCTGTCGCTACCCGAGCCTATCTCCGTGCTGGAAGGAAACCAAAGCGAGATTCTCACCCAGGATATCCCCACCCTGCTGTCGAAAGCGGTGGCAACTGATGCTGATGAGTTAGCCGTAGACGATGGGCAATACCGATATACCTATGCCAGCTTGGATGCCCAAGCCCAGCGTCTGGCACAGGCACTAATCGCAGAAGGCATTGGCCCCGAGGTGCGTGTAGCTATTCACGCCGAGCGTTCGTGTGAATACGTACTTGGCATTCTCGCTGTACTCAAAGCGGGCGGAGCCTTCGTGCCGCTGGATCCGCAACTGCCGAAGGAGCGCTTGGCCTATCAATTGGCTGATAGTGGCGCTCGCTTAATGCTGAGCAGCACAGCTTGCGATTGGAACGCTGACGTTCCAGTAATGGCGCTGGCGTTTGCCGATGAAATTCCGGCTGCAGTTAAGCACGAACCACCCATCATCCATCCCCAGCAGACAGCCTATGTGATCTATACCTCTGGCTCCACGGGTAAGCCCAAGGGAGTGGCGATAAGTCACGGTGCTTTGGCCAATTACGTACAGGGCGTTCTGGAGGTGCTGGCGCTACCAGAAGATGCTCGCAACCTGTCAATGGTGTCGACGGTGGCGGCGGATCTGGGGCATACGGTGCTGTTTGGCGCCTTGTGCACCGGCCGTACCTTGCATCTCATTTCACCGGAATGTGCCTTCGACCCAGATGCCTTTGCCGCTTATATGCGGGAACAACAGGTGGACGTGCTTAAGATCGTGCCCAGCCACCTGCGGGCACTTCTAAGTGCGGCAACTCCGGCAGATGTACTTCCGCACGAGCGTTTGGTTCTGGGCGGCGAAGCGACTGACTGGGCGCTACTGGCGCGTATCGCCGAACTCAAGCCAACCTGCCGGGTGCTTAATCACTACGGCCCTACGGAAACCACGGTAGGTATTCTCACCCAGCAAGCCGAAATGGCCGATCGAGCTGCCAGCACGCTGCCGATCGGCACACCGCTGGCCAATGCTCGGGCCTATGTGCTCGATCCCTGGCTTAATCCGGTGCCGAAGGGTGTTGCCGGTGAGCTCTACTTGGGTGGCCCAGGACTGGCTCAAGGCTATCTACAGCGGCTGGGGCAAACGGCGGAACGTTTCGTTGCCAGTCCCTTCCATGCGGGGGAGCGGCTCTATCGCAGCGGTGATCGTGTGCGCCAACTGGCCGACGGTAGCCTGGAATTCCTGGGGCGTGTGGATGATCAGGTCAAGATTCGCGGTTATCGGGTGGAGCCGAGCGAGATCGCTGCCCTGTTGCGCGACCAGCCAGGAGTCTCTGAGGCCGAAGTGGTCACACGGGATGACGAGGAAGGTCGCGCGCAACTGTACGCCTACGTGGTTATGGACGCCGGGAGCGACGTCGATGACGCCGCGTTACTCGCACAGCTTGGCGAACACGTGCCGGACTATATGGTGCCCAGCGCTCTGGTACGGCTGGATGCCTTGCCGCTAACCGCCAATGGCAAGCTGGATCGCAAGGCGTTACCCGAGCCAGTGCAAGCCGGCAGTGGTAAAGCCTTTGAAGCTCCCCAAGGAGAAGCCGAGGAGGCGTTGGCAGCGGTCTGGGCTGACGTGATCGGCTGCGAGCCGGTGGGGCGTAACGACAACTTCTTCGAGTTGGGTGGTGACTCCATCCTCAGCTTGCAGATCGTCGCGCGCTCGCGCAAGCGTGGCTACAAGGTAACACCCAAGCAATTGATGGAAGGGCAGACTATTGCCGCCGTAGCGGCGATGGCCGCGCCCATAGCGGTCGCCGCACCTAAACAAGTGGCTATACAAGATAAGGTCGCCCCCTTCGCACTGCTGCCGGTACAGCGCTGGTTCTTTGAGCAGAACTTTGCCGAGTCACACCACTGGAATCAGTCGTTGATGCTGGAAGCGGTCGGTGGTATCGATGCCGCACTGCTACGGCGTGCCATTGAGGCAGCGGTAGATCACCATGGTGCCTTGCGGCTGCGCTTTGAGCGCGTTGGCGATAGCTGGCAACAAGCCTATGGCAAGCTAGCTGGTGATCTCTTCGAGCACCTCGACCTGAGCGACCATGCAGATCCGGCGCAGGCCATCACCCAGGCCGCCGACGCAGCGCAGCGCAGCCTAAGCCTGGAGCGGCCGTTCCGTGCCATCTGGATGGAACTGGGAGGCGAGTATGGTGGGCGATTACTGCTAGTAGCTCACCACCTAGTAGTAGACGGCGTCTCGTGGCGCGTGATACTCGACGACCTGCAAGCGGCCTACACGCAGTTAAGTGCAGCAAAGGCGATCGACCTGCCACCAGCCACCACCTCGCTAGATGAGTGGGAGCGCACCCTGGCTGACTATGCCACATCGGAGGCGTTGGCTGAGCAATGCTCCTATTGGGAGAGCCTTGTCAAAGAGCCAGAGCCTAGCCTTCCGGCACATAATCCCCATGGCAGCAACACCGTTGCCGATACCGTGTCGCTTGCCGGCAGCTTATCGATTGATGCGACCACGCAACTGCTGGGGCCGGTGCATAAAGCTTATCGTACCCAGGTGGATGACCTGCTGCTCACGGCACTTTCGAGCGCCCTGTGCCAATGGGCGGAGCGGGACAGCGTACTGATCGAACTGGAAGGCCATGGTCGTGAAGACCTATTCGAAGGTGTCGATCTCAGCCGTAGCGTGGGGTGGTTCACCTCGCTCTACCCGGTGCGCCTGACCCCAGGTAATGCGGAGCCCGGTACAAGCCTAAAAGCAATCAAGGAGCAGCTTCGCCAAGTGCCCGACAAGGGACTTGGCTACGGCGTACTGCGCTATTTGAAAGAGGATCCCGCGCTGGTCGGTGGTGCCTACCCCCAGGTCACCTTCAATTATCTAGGCCAGTTTGATCGCTTCCTGCAGAGCGATGGGGCCTGGCGGCTAGGCAAAGAGAGCGCCGGGCAACCACGCGCGCCGCAAAGTGAACGCCGTACCTGGATTGAGGTGGTGGCCTGGGTTCAAGATGGCCAACTGCGCTTTGACTGGAACTACAGTCGCGAGATTCACAGCGAGGCAGCGATACATGCCTTGCAAGTAAGCTTCCAAGCGCAACTAAAGGCATTGATTGAGCACTGTGCTAGTGGCGTTCGTGGCGCAACACCTTCGGACTTCCCGCTGGCGGGGCTGAGTCAAGGGCAGCTTGACGGCTTGCCTGTTGCCACCGATCAACTGGCGGATCTCTACCCACTATCTTCGTTGCAGCAGGGCATGCTGTTCCACAGCCTTTACGATGGCCAAGATTCAGCCTATCTGAACCAGTTGCAGGTAGAAATTGACGACCTGGATGTCGAACACTTCCAGCGCGCCTGGCAAAACGTACTCATGCGCCATGAGATATTGCGCAGCGGCTTCCTGGAGCGAGCTGGAACGCCGCTGCAGTGGGTAGCACGCACCGTCGAGTTGCCGTGGTTCGAAGCGGATTGGCGAGAACGAGAGGATCTGTCAGGCGCGCTTGAGAGGCTGGCCGAGGAGCAACGGGCACCATTTGATCTGACGGCACCGCCGCTGATGCGCTTGGCGTTGGTGAAAATCGCAGGCTCCCGGCACTGCTTTATCTGGACGCGCCACCATCTACTGTTGGATGGCTGGAGTACTTCACAACTGATGGGCGAGGTATTGCGCTGTTACGCCGGGGCGGCGCTGCCACCTACAGAGGGGCGTTATCGGGATTACATCGCTTGGCTACAGTGCCGTGACGCTGATGCCAGTGAAGCCTACTGGCGTGACCAATTACAGCATCTCGATACGCCTACGCATCTCGTCAGTGCCATGCCTAGACCCCATGAAGCGCAAGCTGGGCATCAAGAGATAACCCTGTCACTGGATAGCACGACCACTCAACGATTGGAGGATTTCGCCAAAGCGACTCGCATAACGCTCAATACTTTAATGCAAGGCGCCTGGTCGCTGCTGCTGGCACGTTACACGGGGCAAGATAGCATCTGCTTTGGCGCGACCGTGGCCGGGCGACCTGCGGAGCTAGCGGCGGCAGAGCAACTGATTGGCCCTTTCATCAATACTTTGCCGGTCATTGTTTCACTGGATCCCTCGCTGCGCGTCGATGAGTGGTTGCGCCAGTTGCAGGAACAAAACTTGGTGAGTCGCGAACATGAGCATACGCCACTCTACGAAATCCAACGCTGGGCGGGGCAGGGTGGCCAGGCACTGTTCGATAGCTTGGTGGTATTCGAGAACTATCCCGTTGATGCCGCGTTACACCAGAATTTGCCAGGTGGGCTGACGTTCGGCGAAGTGGATAACCGCGAGCAAACCAATTATCCCGTCACGCTGGTCGTCTTTCATAAGGAAGCGTTGGAGCTTTGCTGTGGCTATTCACGATCACATTTAAACGATGCTGCTGCCGAGATGTTGATCCAGCATCTGGTTAGAGCGCTTGAACAACTGAGCGATTCGGCTACTCAACGAGTTGGGGAAATCGAGTGGTTAAGTGATGAGGAGCGTCAGCAAATTGAGGCGTGGAGCGTCAATGGTGAGCACTATACCAAGACCGACCCGATTCACCGTCTGATCGAACACCGTGTCGAGATGACCCCAGAGGCCACGGCAGTAGTATTCGAAAATCAGTCGCTCAGCTACGCCGAATTCAATACTCGCGCCAACCAATTGGCCCACTATCTGATTGGTCTAGGAGTAAAACCTGAGACGCGGGTGGGCATCGCTGTTGAGCGCTCCGTCGAGATGGTTGTGGGGCTGCTAGCTATCCTCAAGGCGGGTGGCGCCTATGTGCCGTTGGATCCGGATTATCCGAGCGAGCGGCTGGCCTATATGGTCGAGGACAGCGGCATCGAGTTGCTGCTTACCCAGCAACACCTTCGCGAGTCGTTACCAGTAGATGAAAGCCTGAATATCATTGAACTGGATCAGTTGGATGTTGCTCATCATGCGTCGACCAATCCAAACGTGGCGCTACACGGCGAAAATCTTGCTTATGTGATCTACACCTCGGGCTCCACGGGGCAACCTAAAGGGGCGCAACTATATCATGCGAACGTGACACGATTGCTTGACACCACCGCACCTTGGTTCAATTTCGACGAGCAGGATGCCTGGACAATGTTCCACTCCTACGCTTTCGATTTCTCAGTGTGGGAGGTGTTTGGGGCACTGTGCACGGGCGGAAAACTTGTCGTGGTGCCCTACTGGGTTAGCCGTTCGCCGGAGGATTTCCTTGAGCTGCTATGCCGGGAACAAGTGACAGTACTAAACCAGACGCCTTCTGCCTTCCGGCAGTTGATGGCCACCCCCGATCTCTATAGCACGAAAGACTTAGCACTGCGTGTAGTGATCTTCGGTGGCGAAGCCTTGGAGCCGGAAAGCCTACGCCCTTGGATTGAGCATTTCGGTGATGATCATCCCCGCCTGATCAACATGTACGGCATCACTGAGACCACGGTGCACGTCACCTATCGGCGTGTGACAGCTGAAGATCTGGCAGGTCAGCGTAGTCCTATAGGAATTACCCTCCCGGATCTTGGGGCACATGTATTAGATAGCCAGCTTAATCGTGTCCCCATCGGGATTCCTGGAGAGCTTTACGTATCAGGAGCAGGCTTGGCACGAGGCTATTTGAGTCGCTGTAGCCTGACAGCGATGCGTTTTGTTGCTGACCCGTTTGGCTCGGGAGAGCGGCTCTATCGCACTGGTGATCTAGTGCGCTGGCATGAAGACGGTCAGCTTGAGTACCTGGGGCGTATCGACCATCAGGTGAAAATACGCGGCTTCCGTATCGAGCTGGGGGAGATTGAAGCCCAACTGCTATCTCAGCCGGAGGTGTGTGAGGCGGTGGTGGTCGCCCAGGAAGATCTCAATGGTTCCTGGCTGGTGGCCTATGTGGTTCCCCAGACCGACATAGAACTCGACACCAGCTCACTACGTGAAGCGCTGAGCCAAAAACTACCGGATTATATGGTGCCAGGAGCTGTGGTCACCCTTGATGCGTTGCCGTTGAATGTCAATGGCAAAGTAGACCGCAAAGCGTTGCCCGAGCCGAATTTATCCAGTAGCTCACAGTACGAGGCTCCCCAGGGTAAATCGGAAGAAACGCTAGCGGCGATTTGGAGCGAGGTGCTGGGTGTTGAGCAAGTGGGGCGTCACGACAATTTCTTCGAGTTGGGGGGGCACTCCCTATTGGCTCTAAGGGTGCAAGCCAGCGTGGAAGAACATTTCTCTATACGACTCCCCCTGCGCATCTATTTCGAGCAAGCCACTTTGGTCTTGATGTGTGAGTCCATTCAGGAATGGAGTGAAGGCGTGAAAGAGGAAGAGGGCTCACAGCTCGAGAAGATGGCGGCCCTATTAGACGGTATGGAGAGCTGATATGGAACTCAATAAACACACGATTGCTGAGCGCTTCGCACAATTGCCACGAGACAAACAGAGCGTATTTCTTGAGGCCTTAAGGCAACAGGATATCGACTTTTCGAAGTTGCCAATTGTTAGGTATAAGAATCAAGATAACATAGGGCTCTCTTATGCCCAACTTCGCCAGTGGTTTCTGTGGCGCTTGGATCCCCAAAGCAGCGCCTACCATATTACGGGTGCCCAGACCCTTAAGGGAACTCTTGACTCTGAAGCATTGCGGGGGAGCTTTGCCGCTTTAGTAGCGCGCCATGAGGCATTGCGCACGGTATTCCGTGACGATGGTGAAGGCGAGGCAATTCAAGTGGTGCAGGCTGAAAATAACTTCGCATTGTCTGATATTGACCTGAGCCATGTGCCGAAGGGGGAGCGAGAAGCGGTAATAGAGAGTCAGGTTACGCGGCTTTGCAATGACCCTTTCGATCTGGAGCATGGGCCACTATTGCGGGTGGGACTATTGCGTTTAGCTGAAGAAGAGCAGCTGCTGGTGGTGGTAATGCACCATATCGTCTCCGATGGTTGGTCGATGCAATTGATCATTGATGAATTTGCTGCGGGCTACTCCGCTCGGGTAATGGGTGAGGCGTGGCAGCCGCCAACCTTGCCAATTCGGTATGCCGATTATGCACTCTGGCAGCGTCAATGGATGGAGGCGGGTGAGAAAGAGCGCCAACTCGCCTATTGGCAGGCGGAGCTGGGAGACGAGCACCCGGTATTGCAGCTGCCGACCGATCACTCGCGACGTAGCGATGGAAATTATCACGCTGCGCGCTACAAAATGATACTTCCTCAATCACTGGTTAGAGGGCTCCGTCAGCAGACCCAGGCTCAAGGTGTCACCCTGTTTATGACACTTCTAACGGGCTTCCAGGCATTGTTGTATCGCTATACTGGGCAGGAAGATATTCGGGTCGGTGTACCGATTGCCAATCGTCACCGTACGGAAACTCAAAGGGTGGTGGGCTTCTTCGTTAATACTCAGGTATTGCGCAACCAGTTAAATAGCCGCTTAAGTCTGGACGAGGCACTGGAACAGAGTAAGCTTGCGGCGCTGGGTGCTCAAGAACATCAGGATCTCCCTTTCGAACAGTTAGTGGAAGCGCTGCAGCCGGAGCGTAGTCTAAGTCACACGCCGCTGTTCCAAGTGATGTTTAACTACCAGCAGCAAGATTATGACGCGCTTCAGGCGTTACCAGGACTGGAGCTGAGCGCTTGGCCATTAGAGGAGGGGGTAGCGCAGTTTGAGCTGATGCTAAATGTGGTAGAGCGCGCGAATGGCTGCTTGGAGGCAAGTTTCGTTTATGCAGAACAGCTGTTCAACTCAACGACCATTGAGCGCCTAGCGCAGCACTATGCCGCCATTCTAGAGGCACTGGCAGATATGCCGGAACGAGCGCTTGGCGATGTGGAACTGCTAGATAAGGATGAACAGCTAAAATTACAGGAATGGGGAGTAAACTCCCAATGCTACCCTGATGCCCTACCGACTCACCATCTGATCGAACGCCAAGCAGCGGTGAACCCCACTTCCAAGGCGTTAGCATTCGAAGATCAGTCACTCAACTACGCCGAGCTTAACACTCGTGCCAATCGTTTAGCACACTATCTAATCGACTTGGGAGTCCAGCCCGAAACTCGAGTGGGTATCGCCATGGAGCGTTCCATCGAGATGGTGGTGGGGCTGCTGGCGATTCTCAAGGCAGGTGGTGCTTACGTACCGTTGGATCCGAATTACCCTGCCGAGCGGTTGGCCTATATGGTCGAAGATAGCGGCATTGAACTGCTGCTTACCCAGCAACATCTGCGTGATACCTTGCCGATGCCCGATGGGCTAAACGTTATTGAACTGGATCGCTTGGATGTGACTCATCATGCGTCAACCAACCCGGAGGTGGCACTGCACGGTGAACATCTCGCCTATGTCATCTACACCTCGGGCTCTACTGGTCGGCCCAAGGGAGTGATGGTGCGCCATCATGCGCTTAGCCATTTCTTATTAAGCATGCAGGAAACCCCAGGCCTAAGCCCAGACGATATCCTGGTGGCGGTGACCTCACTATCGTTCGATATTGCCGCCCTGGAGCTGTATCTGCCATTGATCAGCGGAGCAAGGGTAGTGTTGGCGAGCCGCGAGACGACTCGAGATGGCAAGGCCTTGGGTGAATTACTCAATCAGGAAAAAGCGACGGTTTTGCAGGCGACACCCTCCGGCTGGCGGTTGCTACGCTCATCAGGTTGGCCATGGGCGACGGCTCCGCTGGCGGAAGGCTTTAAGGGGCTATGTGGCGGTGAGGCTTTGCCGCCTGATTTGGCTGAGGAACTGCAAACTCAAGGAGTCGAATTGTGGAACATGTACGGCCCCACTGAGACCACGATTTGGTCAGCGACAGACCGAGTGAATGGCAGCCAAGCTTTCCTGGGAAGGGCGATTGCGGCGACGCAGTTGTACGTTTTGGATAGTGCGCTCAACTTGGCACCCCTAGGCGTGGCGGGGGAGTTGTATCTAGGTGGCGTGGGCTTAGCGCGCGGCTACCTGGGCCGTGCAGAGCTGACGGCGGAGCGCTTCGTGGCCGACCCCTTTATTGCGGGCGAACGCCTCTACCGTACGGGTGATCTAGTACGTTGGCGGGAGGATGGTCAGCTTGAATACTTGGGACGGATTGACCATCAGATCAAAGTGCGCGGCTTCCGTATTGAGCTAGGCGAGATTGAAGCCCAACTGCTAGCCCTGTCGGAGCTACGCGAGGTAGTGGTGGTTGCCCAAGAGGGGCCTAGCGGATCTAGGTTGGTGGCTTATGTAGTGCCACAGGCCGACATCGAACACGACACTAGCACACTCCGCGAACGACTCGGTCAAAAGCTACCGGACTATATGGTGCCTGGGGTGATAGTCACTCTGGAAGCGCTGCCGCTAACCCCGAACGGTAAGGTAGACCGTAAGGCACTGCCCGCACCGGATTTGGCCAGTGGCTTGCAGTACGAGCCGCCCCAGGGCGAGGTGGAAGAAGCGCTGGCGGAAATCTGGTCGGAGATACTGGGCGTCGAACAGGTGGGTCGCCATGACAACTTCTTTGAATTAGGCGGCCATTCCCTGCTAGCCCTGAAAGTGTTGGAAAAAATGCAGCACCAGGGATTGAAGGCCCAGGTTCGAACCCTGTTCCAATGTCCGGAACTGGCGGCATTTGCTCAGTGCATTGCGCAAAAGCCAGAGCGAGAGGAAGTCGTTATTCCCCCGAACCTGATTCCTCACGCTTGCCAGGCTCTCCAGCCCGAGATGCTGACGCTAATCGAACTCAATGCTGAGGAGATCAGTACAATCGAAGAGTCAGTACCCGGTGGAGCCACCAACATCCAAGATATCTATCCGTTGGCACCGCTTCAGGAGGGAATTCTTTTCCACCATCGGCTGCAGGAAAAAGGCGATGCCTATGTGACGCCTCGGCTGCTGGGCTTTGATAGCAGGGAGAGATTGGAAGCCTTTATTGCCGGTTTTAATAAGCTCATTGCCCGTCACGATATTTTACGTACTGCGGTGCTCTGGGAAGAACTCCGTGAGCCGGTGCAGGTGGTGTATCGACATGCCATGCTGGATATCGAGTGGCCGACCATGCCAGATGTGGCCTCCGGCGGTGTGGCCGAATGGCTATACACCCAGGTGGATCCTGACTACCATCGCCTCGATGTGCGCCAAGCACCTATGATTCGAGCGCTGGCTGCCCACGATGCTGAGCAGAACCGCTGGCTGCTGCAGCTACCTAGTCACCACTTGGTCATGGATCACACCACCCTCGAGCTACTGGTGGAAGAAATTGCCCTGATCCAGCAAGGCCGCGAGGGCGAATTGCCCAAGCCGATCCCATTCCGCAACTTTGTGGCGCAGGCGTGGTTGGGGGTAAGTCAGGCTGAGCATGAAGCCTTCTTCCAGAAGCGATTGGGCGATATAGAGGAACCCACAGCGCCCTTTGGGTTGCTTGACGTGCGCAGCGATGGTGGGGATATCGAAGAAGTGCGCGTTCCTCTTGAAACAGAATTAGCCCAGCAGGTGCGACAACAGGCGCAGTGCCATGGCGTCAGCACGGCTAGCCTGTTCCACTTGGCCTGGGCCTTGGTGCTAAGCAAAATCACTGGGCAGGACTACGTGGTATTTGGCACCGTTTTGTTCGGTCGTATGCAAGGCACTGAAGGGGCCGAGCGGGCACTTGGGGTGTTTATTAATACGCTTCCTGTGCGCATCAAAACCGGTGCCCAGGGAGTAGATAAGTGTCTAATCCAAACCCACGATGCCCTGTCTGAGCTAATGCACCATGAACATGCCAGCCTCGGGTTAGCACAGCGCAGTAGTGGCTTGACGGGGGAAATACCGCTATTCACGAGCTTGCTGAATTATCGGTATAGCGCGGCTCAACAAGAGGAAACCCCTGTTCATACTTGGGAAGGTATGGAATTGTTGGAGGTTCAGGAGCGTACCAACTACCCGATCACTATGTCGGTGGACGATCTGGGTAATGGCTTCCAACTGGTAGGACAGGTTAGTCGAATGATTGGTGCACAGCGGCTGTGTGATTACTTGAACTCAGCCATTGCAGGTATTGTAGACAATCTACGAGCAGCGCCTCAGCAACCATTAAGTGAGATCAACCTGCTCAGAGCCGGCGAACAGCAGCTGTTGAGCGAGTGGGGAGAGAATACTCAACAGTATTCAGGCACTTCTCTAATTCATCACTTAATTGAGGGGCAAGCAGCGGCAACCCCAGAGGCCACGGCACTAGTATTTGAAGATCAGTCGCTTAACTACGCCGAACTCAACACCCGTGCCAATCGCTTGGCTCACTACTTAATTGGCCGAGGCGTGCAACCCGAAACTCGAGTGGGTATCGCTGTTGAGCGCTCCATTGAGATGGTGGTGGGGTTGCTGGGGATTCTTAAGGCGGGTGGCGCTTATGTACCGCTAGATCCAGATTATCCGAGCGATCGGCTGGCCTATATGGTCGAAGACAGTGGCATCGAGCTGCTGCTCACCCAGCAACAACTTCGCGAGTCGTTACCAGTAGCTGCAAGCCTGAGCGTCATTGCGCTGGATCAGTTGGATGTGACACATCATGCGTCAACCAATCCAGAAGTAGAACTGCACGGTGAACATCTTGCTTATGTGATTTACACCTCGGGTTCTACCGGGAGACCCAAGGGCGCGGCCAACCGTCACTATGCACTGACCAATCGCCTACAGTGGATGCAGGATGCCTATGGCCTAACAGCTGACGATGCGGTGCTACAGAAAACGCCCTTCAGCTTTGATGTTTCTGTATGGGAATTCTTCTGGCCGCTAATGCAGGGCGCCCGACTGGTGATGGCACCACCAGGTGCTCACCGCGAGCCAGTCCAACTGGTCGAATTGATCCGTACCCACGGGATCACCACGCTACATTTCGTACCTTCAATGTTGCAGGCCTTCCTGGCCCATGGCGAGGTAGAAGCCTGCACCAGCCTGACACGTCTGGTATGCAGCGGCGAAGCGTTGCCAGCGGAGTCGCAGAATCAGTTATTTGCCCGCTTGCCTCATGCGGCGCTCTACAACCTCTACGGCCCCACCGAAGCGGCTATCGACGTTACCCACTGGACTTGCCAAGACGATGGGCTCAGCCAAGTCGCTATTGGCCAGCCAATTGCCGGTATCCGCACCTACGTACTGGATGGAGACCTTAACTTGGCGCCGCCCGGGGTTGCGGGTGAGCTTTATCTTGGTGGCGTGGGCTTAGCTCGGGGCTACCTGCACCGCCAAGACCTTACTGCAGAACGTTTTATCGCTGATCCATTTGCGCAGGGCGAGCGCCTCTACCGTACAGGCGATTTGGTGCGCTGGCGCGACGACGGTCAGCTTGAGTACCTAGGCCGCCTCGACCACCAAGTGAAGATCCGCGGCCTGCGTATCGAGCTTGGCGAGATTGAAGCCGAGCTACTCTCTCAGCCGGAGGTTCGCGAGTCAGTAGTGGTCGCTCAAGAAGGCCCCGGTGGTTCTAGGTTAGTGGCTTATGTGGTTCCCCAAGACGATAGTGAGCTCGACACCAGTTCACTACGTGAAGTGCTGGGGCAACGATTGCCGGACTACATGGTGCCAGGCGTCATGGTTACGCTTGAGGCACTGCCGCTAAGTGCCAACGGCAAGGTAGACCGCAAGGCCTTGCCCGCTCCGGATTTGGCCAGTGACTCGCAGTATGAGTCGCCCCAGGGAGAAGTAGAAGAAGCGCTGGCGACAATCTGGTCTGACGTGCTGGGTGTGGAACAGGTGGGGCGCAACGACAATTTCTTTGAATTGGGTGGCCATTCGTTATTGGCTCTGAAGGTGTTGGAGCAAATGCGGCATCAAGGCCTGACGGCGCAGGTGCGCATGCTGTTCCAATGCCCGGAACTAGCGGCCTTTGCTCAGGCATTGACCCAGACATCAGAGCGGCAGGAAATCATCATCCCGCCCAACAGTATTCCAGATGGTTGCTCGGCGATCCAGCCAGAGATGCTATCTTTGATTGAACTCAATGTTGAAGAGATCCGTGCGATCGAAGCGGCAGTGCCTGACGGTGCCGGTAATATCCAGGATATCTACCCGCTGGCACCGCTGCAGGAGGGGATCCTTTTCCATCATCGACTGCAGCAGGAAGGAGATGCCTATGTAACTCAACACTTACTTGGTTTTGATCACCGGGATCGGTTGGCAGCCTTTATTGCCGGTTTTAACCAACTGATTGCCCGCCATGACATCCTTCGCACTGCTGTGCTGTGGGAAAATCTGCGTGAGCCGGTGCAGGTGGTATACCGGCATGCCGAATTAGCCCTCGAGTGGCTAAACGTGAATGGCGCCTCATCACAAAGCGTTGCCGAACAACTGAAAGCCGAGGTGGATCCTGAACACCATCGCCTTAATGTGCGCCGAGCGCCTATGCTGCGTGCGGTAGCTGCTCACGATGCCGAGGTTGGACACTGGTTGCTGCAACTGCCCAGCCATCACTTGGTCATGGATCACACGACTCTCGAGCTACTGGTGGAAGAAATTGCCCTAGTCCAGCAAGGACGCGAGGACGAACTGCCCAAGCCGACCCCATTCCGCAACTTCGTGGCGCAGGCCCGGCTAGGGGTAAGCCTGGAAGAGCATGAGGCCTTCTTCCGTGAACAGTTGGGCGATATTGAAGAATCGACCGCGCCCTTCGGACTACTAGACGTTCGCGGTGATGGCAACGATATCGAAGAAGTGCGCGTTCCTCTGGACACGGAACTGGCCCAGCAGGTGCGGCAACAGGCCCAGCGTTGTGGCGTGAGTACGGCCAGCCTGTTCCATCTGGCCTGGGCGCAGGTGCTGAGTAAAACCTCCGGGCGAGATGATGTGGTATTCGGCACCGTGCTGTTTGGCCGTATGCAGGGCATCGAGGGTGCCGGGCGGGCTCTGGGTATGTTTATCAATACGCTCCCTTTGCGTATCAAGATGGGCTCTCAAAGTATCGATAAGAGCTTGCGGCGTACTCACGATGCATTATCTGAGTTAATGCATCACGAGCATGCTAGCCTTGGTCTTGCGCAGCGCTGTAGTGGGCTGCCTAGTGGCATGCCGCTATTTACCAGTCTTCTGAACTATCGCTATAGCGCACCTAAGCACGACGGTAGTTCCAATCATGTCTGGGAGGGAATGGAAGTACTGGGTGGCCAGGAGCGTACCAATTACCCAATTGGTATGGCGGTAAATGATCTCGGAGAGGGCTTCCAGCTAGTAGGGCAGGTGAGCCGTTTGATAGGCGCTCAGCGATTATGTGATTACATGCAATCGGCTGTGTCCGGCATCGTAGCAAGCCTACAAAATGCGCCGCAGCAGTCGCTAAGCGAGATTAGCCTGTTAGGGGAGAACGAGCAACAGCTGTTGAGCGAGTGGGGGGTGAACTCCCACAAGCATCCCGATGCTAAGCCAGTTCATCAACTGATCGAGCGCCAGGCCGCGGCAATCCCAGCGGCTACGGCGCTAGTATTTGAAGATCAGTCGCTCAGCTACGCCGAACTCAATACCCGAGCCAACCAATTGGCCCACTATCTGATCGGACTAGGCGTAAAGCCCGAGACCCGGGTGGGTATTGCCATAGAACGCTCCATCGAAATGGTGGTGGGGCTGCTGGCTACTCTCAAGGCGGGGGGCGCCTATGTGCCGCTGGATCCCGAGTATCCTTCAGAGCGGCTGGCCTTCATCGCCGAAGATAGTGGCATCGAGCTGCTGCTGACTCAGCACCACTTACGCGAGTCATTGCCGGTAGCTGATGGCCTAAGCATTGTTGAATTGGATCAGCTGGACGTGGCACATCACGCTGCTACCAATCCAGCGGTGGCGCTGCACGGCGAGCATCTTGCCTATGTGATTTATACCTCAGGCTCTACCGGGCGTCCTAAGGGCGCAGCCATCCGCCATGATGCCTTGACCAACTGTATGGTCTGGATGCAGGAGACCTATCAACTCACCGATACCGATGCCGTACTGCATAAGGCGCCGTTCGGGTTCGACGTCTCGGTATGGGAAATTTTCTGGCCGCTGAGTGTTGGGGCACGTTTGGTGATCGCTCAGCCGGGCGACCATCGCGATCCCGAGCGCATTATCGAGCTGATTCAGCGGCACGACGTCACCACGCTTAACTTTGTGCCCTCCATGCTCAAGGCCTTCCTGGCTTATCCTGATGTTAGAGCCAAGACGCGGCTCAAGCATATTATGTGCGGCGGCGAGGCCGTTCCAGCCACACTGCAGCAGGATGTGGCGGAGTGTCTTGATGGTGCACACCTGCACGATCTCTATGGCCCCACTGAAACCACCATTCATGTCACTCACTGGTGGTGCCGTGACGACGTTCACCGCCAGATCCCCATTGGGCGACCCATTAGCGGTACCCGCACCTACGTCCTGGATGGTGATCTCAATTTGGTACCCCAGGGTGTCGCGGGAGAGCTCTATATCGGTGGTGTAAGCCTGGCCCGTGGCTACCTCAGTCGCAGTGATCTCACAGCGGAGCGTTTTGTCGCTGATCCGTTCACGGAGGGCGAGCGCCTTTACCGTACGGGGGACCTGGTGCGCTGGCGTGAGGATGGCCAGCTTGAGTATCTGGGCCGCCTCGATCACCAGGTGAAGATCCGCGGCCTGCGTATTGAACTAGGCGAGATCGAAGCCGAACTACTCTCTCAGCCGACAGTTCACGAGGTGGTAGTGGTAGCGCAAGAAGGCTCCACTGGTTCGAGACTGGTGGCCTATGTGGTTCCCCAGGCTGGCAGTGAACTCGATAGCACCTCACTACGTGAGGTGCTGGGGCAACGACTGGCAGACTATATGGTGCCGGGCGTCGTGGTTATGCTCGAAGCACTGCCGCTGAATGCCAACGGCAAGGTAGACCGCAAGGCGTTGCCCGAGCCGGATTTGGCCAGTGACACGCACTATGAGCCGCCTCAGGGAGAGGTGGAAAAAGCGCTGGCGGAAATCTGGTCAGAGGTAATTGGCGTCGAACGTGTGGGCCGTCATGACAACTTCTTTGAGCTGGGAGGGCATTCGCTACTTGCTGTGCAGATGGTGGCTCGCGTTCAAGCTGACATGCAAGTTGAGCTCAAAATCTCTGAAGTGTTTAAACACCCACTACTTCGCGACTTAGCAAAATGTATTGCTGCACTAAACAGTGAATCCTCCTTTGAGCAGTCGCTCTCCGACATTGATTCCTTCATCGACAGCATGGATACCGTTCAATGAGTCACATCGATACCCGTCGTATTGCGGAGCGTTTTACCGGATTGTCAGTCGAACAACGCCGCGTGGTTTACGACAAAATTCGTACTCAAGGGTTGGGCATCGGTCAGTTTCCTATTCTTGGCCGCCCTGAATCGCAACAGAACATTTGCTCAGCCTCCTATGCCCAACTTCGCCAGTGGTTTCTTTGGCGTCTTGATCCTCAAAGTAGCGCCTATCATATTACTGGTGCTCTGACTCTCAATGGCTCGCTGGATCCTGAGGCACTGCGGAGTAGCTTCGCAGCTTTGATATCTCGTCATGAGGTATTACGCACGGTGTTCCGTGACGATGGCGAGGGTGGTGCAATGCAAGTGCTGCAGGCCGAGATCAACTTCGTATTGCACGAAGTTGATCTAGTTCATATGCCCAAGGGAGAGCGAAAAGCAGCGATAGACAATCAGATTGATCGGCTTTGCAATGACCCTTTCGATCTAGAACAGGGGCCGCTGTTACGGGTGGGGCTACTACGCTTAGCAGAAGAGAAGCACCTTCTGGTCGTGGTCATGCATCACATCGTCTCTGATGGCTGGTCGATGCAGTTGATCATCAACGAGTTTTCCGCAGATTACGCTTCTAGAGTGACAGGAGAGGCCTGGCAGCCACCAGCCTTGCCGATTCAGTACGCTGATTATGCGCTATGGCAGCGCCAATGGATGGAGGCGGGCGAGAAGGAGCGCCAACTCGCCTACTGGCAGGCGGAACTGGGTGACGAACATCCGGTACTGCAACTGCCAACTGATCGACCGCGTCGCAACGATGGACATTATCACGCTGCGCGCCACCAAATAGTGCTCCCGGAATCACTGATTAACGGGCTCCGCCAGCTAACCCAGGCGCAGGGTGCCACCCTGTTCATTACGCTACTGACAGGTTTCCAAGCGCTGCTGTATCGCTATACCGGGCAGGAAGATATTCGGGTCGGTGTACCGATCGCCAACCGTCACCGAACGGAAACCCAGGGAGTGGTGGGCTTTTTCGTTAATACCCAGGTATTGCGCAACCAGTTGAATGGTCGCCAGAGCTTGGCCGAGGCACTGGAACAAGGCAAGCGTACAGCACTGGGGGCGCAGGAATATCAGGATCTACCCTTCGAACAGTTAGTGGAGGCACTGCAGCCTGAGCGCAGCCTGAGTCACACACCACTGTTCCAGGTGATGTTCAATCACCAACGCCAGGATCATGGCGCACTGCAGACGCTACCAGGGTTGGAACTGGGCAGTTGGCCACTAGAGAAGAAGGAGGCGCAGTTTGAGCTGACTCTTGATGTGGTAGAGCGCAAGAATGGTTGCCTGGAGGCAAGCTTTGTTTACGCTGAGGAACTGTTCGAACCAGCCACTATAGAGCGTTTAGCACAGCACTATGCCGCCATCCTAAAGGCATTGGCTGAGATGCCAGAGAGTGCATTGAGCGATATTGAGCTGCTTGATAAAGACGAGCACCTTCAATTGCAGAAATGGGGGGAAAGCTCTCAACAGTATCCCGATGCTTCGCCTATCCACCATTTGATTGAGCGCCAAGCTGCGGCGGCCCCTGAGAAGACCGCGTTAGTATTCGAAGATCAGTCACTTAGCTACTCCGAACTCAATGCCCGCGCCAATTGCTTGGCCCACTATCTGATTGATCTAGGCGTAAAACCCGAAACCCGGGTGGGCATCGCCATGGAGCGTTCCATCGAGATGGTGGTGGGGCTACTGGCTACTCTCAAGGCGGGTGGCGCCTATGTGCCGCTGGATCCGGATTACCCCACCGAGCGGCTCGCTTATATGATCGAAGACAGCGGCATTGAGCTGCTGCTGACCCAATCGGGACTAACGACGAAGCTCCCACAGCGCGAAGAGTTAACTGCTATCGCATTAGATAGCCTGGACGTTACAGAGCGACCAGCGCACAACCCTAGGTTAGTACTGAGTGGTGACAACCTCGCCTATGTCATTTATACCTCAGGCTCTACCGGCCAGCCTAAAGGTGTGCAGCTGTGTCACGCCAATGTGACGCGATTACTTGATGCTACGGCGAGGTGGTTCGATTTTTCCGGGCAAGACACCTGGACACTGTTTCATTCCTATGCCTTCGACTTCTCGGTATGGGAGATATTCGGTGCCCTTTGCACGGGCGGCAAGTTGGTCGTGGTGCCGTTCTGGGTCAGCCGCTCCCCCGAAGAATTCCTCGAGCTGCTATGCCGGGAACAAGTGACGGTACTCAACCAAACGCCATCAGCCTTCCGTCAATTAATCAACGTACCCGGTATCCAAACACGCAAGGATCTCGCTCTGAGGTTTGTCATCTTCGGCGGCGAAGCCCTGGAGCCAGCAATGTTGCGGCCATGGATCGAGTGCTTCGGCGATAAGCATCCGCGCCTTATCAATATGTATGGTATCACCGAAACGACGGTTCACGTTACCTATCGCCCGATCACTGCGGCGGATCTGCAAGGGCAGCGCAGCCCGGTCGGAGTCGCCATCCCCGACCTCGGTATCGAAGTGCTGGATCACGACCTTAATCGGGTGCCGATTGGCGTTGTCGGCGAGCTCTACGTATCGGGCGCAGGACTTGCCCGTGGCTATCTCAAGCGCGCCGGGTTGAGTGCCGAACGCTTTGTTGCCAACCCTTTCGATAGCGAAGGTGGTCGATTATACCGCACTGGCGACCTAGGGCGCTGTCGTGATGACGGCCAGCTCGAGTATCTGGGGCGTGGTGACCAGCAAGTCAAGATCCGCGGCTTCCGCATCGAGCTCGGCGAAATCGAGGCCTGCCTGTTGGCTCAGCCGGAAATTCGCGATGCTGTGGTCGTGGCGTGTTCAGGGCCAGGAGGTGACCGGCTGGTTGGGTATATGGTCGCGGCCGTGACTGAATTTGACACTCAGGTACTGCGCAAACGGCTGAGCCACCATCTCCCCGCCCACATGATACCCAGCGCGTTGGTAGCCATGGACGCCCTGCCGTTAACCGCCAATGGAAAGCTTGATCGTGCTGCGCTGCCCGATCCCGACATTGGCACCGGGAATGGCGAGTTCGAGGCACCATGCGGCGAGTGGGAAGTCAGTCTGGCAGCGCTCTGGTGTGAGGTGCTAGAAATCGAGCGGGTCGGCCGCCACGATAATTTCTTCGAGTTAGGTGGGCATTCGTTGCTCGCGCTGCGGCTGATTGCGCGATTGCGTGAACGTGGCCGGGACATCGCCATCCGTGAGTTATTCGAACATCCGCGTCTAAGCGATTTCGCGCAAGTGCTAGAAGAGGCGAACAACCTCCGTAAGGTGGAGGTTCCGCCCAACCTAATTCCTGAGCACTGCGATACCATCGAGCCCTGGATGCTCCCCCTAGTATCGCTCGACCGGGAATCGATCGCGCGCATTGAATCGACGGTGCCGGGTGGTGGCGCCAACATTCAGGATATTTATCCTCTGGCGCCGCTACAGGAGGGCATCCTCTTTCATCATCTGCTGCACGCCGGGCGTGACGCTTACATCACTTCATACACCATGCGTTTCGACGACCGCGCCCGCATGGCGAGTTTCATCAATGGTTTTAACCAAGTCATGGCGCGTCACGACATCCTGCGCACTGCTTTTTTCTGGGAAGGGCTCGACGAACGGGTACAGGTTGTTCTCCGCCAAGCACCGCTGGTGGTGGAGTGGCTCGAGAAGAGCAGCGACGACACTGAAGACTTAATGCTGTCTACCTTGGAACGGTTGCGTCACGCCGCCGATCCTGGTCGTTGCCGGATCGATGTGCGCCAGGCGCCCTTGATGCGAGCCGTGGCTATCGAGGACACGACTGATGGCGGGTGCCTACTGCAGTTACTTATCCACCACTTAATCGATGACAACATGACAGTCAAGCAGGCCGTCAAAGAGATCGCGCTGATTGAGCAAGGGCGTTTTGCGGAGCTGCCCGAGCCCTTGCCATTCCGCAATTTCATCGCTCAGGCTCGCTTGGGTGTGTCTGATAGCGAACACCAGGCTTACTTCCACCGTCGCTTTGGCGATCTTGACGAGGGTACGCTGCCCTTCGGTCTCAACGACGTTATGGGGAACGGTGACGATATCGACGAGCATCGCCTTGTGATTGACGGAGAGCTAGCGGCGGCGATCCGTCATCAAGCTCGGCTCCACGGCGTCAGCGCAGCGGCTTTCTTCCATCTCGCCTGGTCGCTGGTAATTGGCAAAGCTACCGGCAAGGACGATGTGGTGTTTGGCACGGTGCTTTCCGGACGTATGCAAGGCATCGAAGGCGCTGAGCGAGCGCTAGGGGTATTTATTAATACGCTGCCGTTGCGCATTACACTGGGTGCCCAAGTTGTCGATGAATGCTTACGGCAAACTCATGATGCTCTCTCTGAACTACTGCACCATGAACATGCCAGTCTTGGCCTAGCGCAGCGTTGCAGTGGCTTACCTGGCGGCGCTCCGTTGTTCTCGAGCTTGCTGAACTACCGCCAGGCTGCGCCTCAACGGGGCGAGAGTGTCGCTCCTACTTGGGAGGGGATGGAGACTCTAGGCGGCCAGGAGCGCACCAACTACCCAATCACTATGGCGGTAGATGATCTGGGAGATGGCTTCCAACTGGTAGGGCAGGTAAACCGCACGATTGGTGGGCAGCGGCTCTGTGCTTATATGAGAGCTGCTGTGGATGGCATCGTGGATAGCTTGCAAAATGCATCTAAGCAAGCGATCAGTGAGATTAGCCTGCTAGGAAAGAACGAGCAACAGCTGTTGAGAGAGTGGGGGGTGAACTCATACCAGCATCTCAATGCCCAACCAATCCATCAGTTGATTGAGCAGCAGGCTGCTGCAACCCCAGAGACCATGGCACTAGTATTTGAAGAGCAGTCACTCAGCTACGCTGAACTCAACGCTTGCGCCAATCGCTGGGCCCACTATCTGATCGGGCTAGGCGTCAAACCCGAAACCCGAGTGGGTATCGCCATGGAGCGCTCCATCGAGATGGCGGTGGGGTTGCTGGCGATACTTAAAGCGGGGGGCGCCTACGTGCCGCTGGATCCGGATTACCCCACCGAGCGTCTGGCCTATATGGTCGAAGACAGCGGCCTCGAGCTGCTGCTTACTCAGCAACACCTGCGCAAGTCGTTGCCGGTAGTTGATGGGCTGAACGTTATTGAATTGGATCGACTGGACGTCACGCATCATGGCTCGACTAATCCGGCGGTGGCGCTGCACGGTGAATATCTTGCCTATGTCATTTACACCTCGGGTTCTACTGGGCGACCCAAGGGCGCGGCTAACCGTCACCATGCACTGACTAATCGTCTACAGTGGATGCAAGAGGCCTATGGCTTAACGGCCGACGATGCGGTGCTACAGAAAACGCCCTTCAGCTTTGATGTTTCTGTATGGGAATTCTTCTGGCCGCTAATGCAGGGCGCCCGACTGGTGATGGCGCCACCAGGCGCTCACCGCGAACCAGCCCAACTGGTCAAATTGATCCGTACTCATGGGATCACCACGCTACATTTCGTACCTTCAATGCTGCAGGCCTTCCTGGCCCATGGCGAGGTAGAGACCTGCACCAGCCTGACGCGTCTGGTATGCAGCGGAGAAGCGCTCCCAGCGGAGCTGCAAAATCAGGTATTTGCCCGCCTGCCTCACACGGCACTCTACAACCTCTACGGCCCCACTGAAGCGGCCATTGATGTTACCCACTGGACTTGCCAAAACGATGGGCGCAACCACGTAGCTATCGGCCAACCGATCGCTGGTATCCGTACCTACGTACTGGATGGCGATCTTAACTTGGCGCCGCCCGGGATCTCGGGTGAACTCTACCTCGGCGGCGTGGGCTTGGCGCGGGGTTATTTTAATCGCCAAGGCTTAACGGCGGAACGATTCGTTGCGGATCCATTTGCGCAGGGAGAACGCCTCTATCGCACCGGCGATCTGGTGCGTTGGCGGGAAGATGGCCAGCTCGAGTATCTGGGCCGCCTTGATCACCAGGTGAAGATCCGCGGCCTGCGTATCGAATTGGGTGAGATCGAAGCCGAACTATTAACTCAGCCGGAAGTTCGCGAGGCAGTAGTGGTCGCTCAAGAAGGCCCCAATGGTTCCAGGTTGGTGGCCTATGTGGTTTCCCAAGCCGACAGTGAACTCGACACCAGCTCACTACGTGAAGCGCTGGGCCAAAAGCTACCGGATTATATGGTGCCGAGCGTTGTGGTCACCCTCGATGAGCTGCCGCTGAATGCTAATGGGAAGGTGGAGCGCAAGGCCTTGCCTGCACCGGATTTGGTCAGTGGCTCGGAGTACGAGCCGCCTCAGGGTGAGGTGGAAGAAGCGTTAGCGGTAATTTGGTCAGAAGTATTGGGCGTTGAACGAGTCGGCCGTCACGACAACTTCTTTGAGCTGGGCGGGGATTCGATTCTCAGCCTGCAGATCGTCTCTAGGTTACACCGGGCCGGTTGGATGATTACTCCTCGTCAAGTCTTTGAGTATCAGAGCGTGACGAAGCTGGCGATGGTCGCTGATCCCGTCGAGGCTACGCCGCCCGAGCATGCCGAGGCGTTGCTCGAGAGCTTGGCAGATTACCTGGATCGCGCGCAGTTGGATAATATCGACGCCCCCGCACCGGAAGAGATTGAGGACGTCTATCCGCTGTCACCCACTCAGGAGGGCATGCTGTTCCATTCGCTCGAGGCGGAAGGAGAAGGGCTGTACATCAATCAACTCAATGTCGATGTTGTTGGCCTGAATGTTGACCGTCTTATCGAAGCTTGGCAACAGATGGTCACCAGGCAGCCGATACTGCGCACAGGTTTTCTGTGGCAGCCGGGCATGGAACGCCCGTTGCAAATCGTCTTCAAACAAGCCACCCCCGATGTAGAGGTGATGGACTGGCGTGATGCGGGAGACACTGTAGAGGAGGATCTGAACCACTATGCACGACAGGAGCTTGTCAGGGAAATAAACTGGTTGAAGCCACCTCTGTCAAAAATCCGCTTGATCCATTTGGAGGATAATCGCTACCGGCTGATATGGACGCAACATCATATTCTCTCGGATGGTTGGTCGGATTCGCGGCTGCTGGGGGAATGGTTGACGCTGTACGCCGGTGAGTCATTATCTCCGCTGGGGTCAGTGTATGGTCGCTTCATCCGCTGGATGTATGATCAAGACGAGGAGGCCGCGCGGAGCTTCTGGGCAGAGGAACTGCAGAGTTTGTCTGGGCCGATGCTACTGGCGGATGCACAGAAAACATCCAGTGATCGGCGCGGGTTCGCCAAGATCTACACGCATTTCGATCGTGGCACGACACGAACGCTGATGGATGCCGCGCGGGATCAGCACGTGACGCTGAATACGCTCGTGCAGGCGGCGTGGGGACTGGTTCTGAAGTTATACGGCGAGCGTGAGGATATCGTCTTCGGTGCCACAGTCTCTGGGCGACCACCTGACCTGGAGGGAGTGGAGGAGATGCTGGGGCTGTTCATCAACACGGTACCCATCATCCTGAAAATTGAAGCGAAGGATAGCGTAGCGAGCCTGTTACAGCGTGTGCAGCGTACCAATCTCCGTGTGCGCGAATACGAGCACGTGTCACTGGCGACTATTCAGCGTTGGGGGGGGCAGTCGGGGCGTGCGTTGTTCGACAGCATTATCGTATTCGAGAACCATCCTATTGACCAGGCGCTGCGCAATACCCAGCGCTATGGGCTGGAGTTTGGTAATGCACAGGGTGAAGGGATTACTGGCTACGCCATGGATCTGCAGGTGACGGTTGGTGAGTCGGTCGAGGTTGAGTACTGCTACAGTCGCGAAAAGTTCGCTGATGATGTCGCCGAGAATATGCGTTGCAGCCTGGAGGCAGTTCTCCAGCAAATGGTCGCTGATCCCATGCGACGGATCGGAACGCTCAACTGGCAGGCCGACGCGGATCGTCATCGGCTCGTTGAACTGGGCAGGGGATCGACTGGTTCGACGTCTGATGACGACGCTCGGGTGCACAGCTGGATAGCCCGCCATGCAGTCAAACGCCCTAATGCTCTCGCTGTGTCGATGGGGGAGTGGAGGCTGGATTATGCTCAGCTTGATGCTAGGGCCAATCGCCTAGCGCACTGCCTACTCGAGCGCGGCATAAGATGTGGTGACATCGTTGGTGTGGCCATGCGGCGTTCTCCGGATATCCTGGTTAGCTTTCTGGCGGTACTTAAGGCAGGAGCCGCCTATTTACCGTTAGATCCCGCCTATCCCGGCGAGCGGCTGGCATTCATGATGCGTGACAGTGGTATGGTGCTTTTGATCAGTGAGGGAGAGGTGCTGGCCGCCTTACCTAAACCTGCGGTAGCGTGCCTGACCTGGGATAGTCTGCACTTGACCGATTACGCTGACAGTGATCCGTGCCTAGCAGTTCCTGAACAGGCCCTGGCCTACGTGATCTACACTTCTGGATCCACAGGGACTCCCAAGGGCGTTGGTGTCGCCCACGGGCCGCTGGCCATGCATTGTCAAGCTATCGCTGAACGCTATGCGCTACCGTCCAGCGCGTGCGAGCTGCACTTTATGTCGTTCGCCTTTGATGGAGCTCACGAGCGCTGGCTGACCGCATTATGTAGTGGCGCAAGCTTGGTGCTGCGCGACGACGAGCTGTGGGCCCCTGAACTGACCTGTACTGCGCTGCGTGAACATTGCGTCGACAGCGTGGCCTTGCCTCCAGCCTATCTTAATCAACTCGTTGATTGGGTCGACAGCGGAGCGGCAGCGCCTATGGTTGAACTCTACGTGTTTGGTGGCGAGGCGATGCCCAAGGCGGCTTTCGACAAGGCGCGTAAGGTCCTTTCCGCCAAGCGTTTCATCAACGGCTATGGCCCTACCGAGACGGTGGTTACACCACTGTTATGGCAGTCCCCTGCTGAGGCAAGCTTTGATGGAGACTACGCTCCGATCGGTCGCCCAGTCGGTGAGCGTGCGCTGTATGTACTGGATACTGATCTGAACCTCGTGCCGCGAGGTATGGCGGGAGAATTGTATATCGGCGGCTACGGTCTGGCGCGTGGCTACTTGGGGCGTAGTGCATTGACGACAGAACGCTTCGTGGCTGACCCCTTCGCTGCTGATGGCGGACGACTGTATCGCACTGGTGACCGGGTGCGCTGGCTGGCAGACGGCAACCTCGAATACTTAGGGCGTCTCGATGATCAGGTCAAGGTACGTGGCTTCCGTATCGAGCTGGGCGAGATCGAATCAGCGATACGCAGTATTGATGGCGTTGCCGATGTTGCCGTCGCGTTACACGATGCACAAGGGGCGCCACGTCTGGTCGCCTATCTGGTGGCACGAATGGAAAGCGCTGCTGGTGGGCTAAGCGAACGGGTCAAGCGTCATCTACTCAACACCCTACCCGAGTACATGGTGCCAGCGCACCTGATGACGCTCGGCGGCCTGCCGCGGATGGTTAATGGTAAGCTTGACCGCGCTGCGCTGCCCGCACCGCAGGCGGATACGCAGCGAGAATTCGTTGCTCCGGCATCGCCTCAAGCCGAGCGGCTGGCCGCGATCTGGCAAGAGTTACTTGGGATTGAGTGCGTCGGTGAGACGGATAATTTCTACGAACTGGGTGGAGATTCGATCCTCAGTCTGCAGTTGATCTCACGAATCCGTCAGGCGGATTTAGGGATTGCCCTTAGGCTGCGAGATCTGATGCGTTATCAGACCATTCGGGCGCTGCTCGAACACTGCGGCGAGCAGACGGCCGACTCAGTTTCGGCTGGGGAAGCAGTGGTCGACAATGACCGTCCTTTCGCATTGACGCCAATCCAGCAGTGGTTCTTCCAAACCATTAACACTTCTCGCGATCACTTCAACCAGTCCATCATGTTGCGCCCTAAGGCAGCGATCAACCGCAAGGCGCTGGCTGGTATGGCGCATCACATCATTGCTCATCACGAAGCGCTGCGTATGTATTTCCGTACGGATAATAATGGAGGATGGTCGCAGGCGTACGGCGATGCTCAGGCTCTCGAATTGGTGAACTATCACGAAGTGGCGGATGTTGGGGAGATCTCGGCCATCGCTGATGCGGCGCAGCGTAGCTTGGATATTGCGAGTGGGTGTGTCGTGCGCTTTGTGCACATCGTCATCAAAGGGGACGAGGAACGCCTGCTGATCGTTGCTCATCACTTGGTTATCGATGGTGTATCTTGGCGTGTTTTGCTTGAGGACATGGCTCGAATCTATGCCGCCTTGAGCCGTGACGAGATGGTAGAACTGCCGCCTCGGACTTCTCCATTATCACAGTGGTCGCGCCACCTGCATGAACTGGCAGCGTCGCCTGTTCTGGCTGCCGAGGCCGATTACTGGCGGGCGCAATTGGCCGATGTCGCCGATCTACCCGTGGATGGCGACACTCCACCGGGTATCTTCGGCGATGTGGCGCATCACGAAAGACGCCTGAGCGCTGAGCGCACGCAGCGTCTGCTCAGGGACGCGCCCAATGCTTACTCGGCAACGATTGACGACTTGCTACTGGCGGCGCTGGCGAGGACTCTGTGGCGCTGGACTGGCGAGCGCGACTTCCTGGTCAATATGGAGGGACATGGTCGTGAGGCTGGCGAGGCCGATATTGATTTATCGCGCACGGTGGGTTGGTTCACCTCTATCTACCCTCTACGGCTGACGGCCGCCGATGAAAGCCCGGCCGAAACCATCGCTCGGATTCGGGAACGCCGCCAGGCAGTGCCCCTTAAGGGGCTGGGCTATGGGGTGCTGCGATACCTGCAGAGGCAGGACAGTGTCCCCGAGTTACCCGACAACCGGGCTCGGATCAATGTCAACTATCTCGGCCAGTTTGGCGGTGAGGCCACCGAGAATCGACTTTGGGAGGTGTACGACGACGGTAACCGCAAAGGGCGCGAGCGCAGCGATGAAATGCCTTTGGCGAACTGGCTAGAACTGGTTTCTCACGTACACAAGGGGGTATTCACCAGTAAGTGGATCTACAGCACTCGTGTTTTTGATTCGGAAACTATAGCGAGGTTGCAGGCGATCTATCACGAGGAGTTAGCCTGGATCGTCGATCACTGTGCGGAGGTGTTGAGGGTCGTCGAGCCTTCCTCTTAGAGATCTGTCTTAAAGATGGCTATTGAGTGTTGGTGGTTCTTTGGACTGCCAGCTCTTTAGTGATTGCACTTTAGGACTGGTACAGTTGGTCATGTACGCACCGGTGGCTTTTGCTGGCTCTGGTGCGGGAGAACAATCTTAGGCGGCACGCGAGAAGCAGCCATGGCCGAGTGCTATTAGGCCAGGTTGGCAACCACGCTATTGCTACTGTCTGTATGGCGTGTGAACTAATACATCTCGCACCTAACGGCAGGTATTTACAGTATCTTGCTGGGCGGGGAGATGTTTGTGCTTCGAAGCACAGTGATGTCAACTGCGGTAATTTGTTAGCCGGGCAGGGTAGCCGGAGGCCTGATTTACAGGCGATCTTGAGTCTCCAGGCGATCCATTGCCGGTGTTTTTATTCTATTACTCGCTAACGGTTAGCTTTGTCTGAGATTAAACAGTGTCGAAGAAATTGGTGATGTTAGGTATGATCCGCATGTAATGTCAGATGCCGTGACGTCGCAAGAATGTTAATGTATTAAGAACTCGGAATGCCAGTATAATCACAGCCTCTGTTATTTCTAGTAGCTAAATGTCAACTGATGAGTATAGTTTCTAGGGTCTCCATAGTAGTTTTGCTAAGTATTAGCTCAGACCGTTGAGTAATGTTTTTCATAAATTGGCCTGTTGTCTTTATAATTAAAGTCCAGACTTTTATTGGATTGTTAAAAAAGCTCGTTGATATCAGCGAGCGAGATAGGAGAGAAGTGGCTATCGAGTTTTATAATAGGCTACTGATGGCTGTAAATAAGTTGGATGCTGCATTTTCTTTTTTCAACGATAAGGTTCGAAGTCTGATAAACGTCTAATTGCTTTTCGTTTTTCCTCCTGTTGCCACTCTTTATATATTGTTAGCATATTCATGGGTTTGCTTCGACAGTACTGTTGGCTTTGCCACCTTCAATAACATGGCTAACAAGGTTGTTGGCGAAGCGTAGAGCTGAGGGAAACCCTCCCCATTGCCAATAGTTGAGCGGTAGAATTACATAGTTATTTTGTTTTACGCTTGGGAGGTGTCTCCACTGACCATCAGAGAGTAGTTGCTCCTGAAATCCAGCGGGGTCGAAGGGGCTTTCAAGAAATATAATTTTAGCATCGATGTTAAAGAGAGAGCTTACACTAGCATTCGTAATTCCCCATTGACCCATATCATCCTGCCAAGCGTTCTGGAGACCAAGGCGAATTAGCACCATGCCTTCAACGCCTCCTTTACCAAAAACACGGGCATGACGCTCATCCACTAGACGAACTATTAATAAAGGTTCGTCGATGCTATTAAGCTGTCTTTTTAAATCGTCAAATTGGTGATTGATTTGATTAATATAGCGCTCCGATGCGTCAGGATCATTGACTAGGATACCAAGCTGACGAGTCAATTCCTCTACTATTTCCCAGTGGTTCTGATCATCATTACTATCGGAAAAGTTATAAATTGGGTACTCCTTAATACTAGAAATTTCTCTGAGCTTGGGTAGTAAGTTGATATGGAGAGGAGGTGAAATCAAAATATGTTTTGGTGGAAGGCTTGCAAGAAGCTCAAAGTTAGGAAAGTGCCTACGGCCGAGGTTAGTCGCACTGGGGAGAATGCCATCATGACGTAAATATGTCTCGTACTCTGTGAGACCTGATAGAAAGCCAGGCGGGTGACCAATCGCGGTGAGTGTTTCGGCGATTGCGAAATCAAAGGTTGCTAAAGGGGCTACGCTGTTATCATCGCTTGCCATCGAAAAATTGCTAATTAACAAACCGATTAGCAAGGCGACTGATAAGGGAGTTTTTTTATAGCGAATAGAACGATAGATAATATCACTTTTATGTTTCACTATTATTCCTGTGTTTTGCGTATAAAGAGGCGTCATGATGGTTGTTAATTGTCCATGTTTAAGAGCAAGGCCAGTTATTAGACAAAGTTACAGCGGCCAGGGGTGGTCTGACCGCTGTTTTTTTATGCATGAAGCGTAGGATGGTTTTTCTACGTTCGTCGTCTAATGATCACATCCCAACATGATGTGTTGCGATTACCTCCGGTCACCACTGATAGGACGCCGTGCCGACGATACTGCGAGGTTCTCCGTAGTAACAAGCGAAGGTGCAGGACTCGATATAGGTTTTGTCAGTAAGGTTGGTCGCATTTAACGAGAGCAACCATGATCCTGTCTCATAGCTAACCATGGCGTCAAAAAGGGTAAAACCAGAGACTTTTCCATCAAGATAGGCGTTAGGAAGCGTTGAGCCAACATAACGTACGCCAGCGCCCAGCTTCAGGCTAGGTAAACCAAAATTGCCAAAGCGGTAATCACCCCATAATGAGAATTGGTTATAGGGTGCTTGACCGGTTCGCTCGCCGACTTTGTCGGGAGTAGCTGGACTGCTTTTCGTTGTACGCGCATCGGTATATGCATAGGCTGCGACCAGATTAGCGTTAAGGCCTATCTCTGTTTTGGCTTCCAGCTCGACGCCGCGAGAGCGCACCTCGCCTATTTGTGCTTGGAAGCTGGTATCCACCGGATCAGCAACTAGCACGTTTTCCTGAGTTAATTCATAAACGCTAGCGGTGAGCATGGTATCGCCCCCTTCGGGCTGATAGCGAATGCCTGCTTCAAACTGTTCCCCTCGGGTGGGCTCGAACTGATTGCCGCTGCGGTCGCTGCCAGTCGCTACTTCAAAGGATTGACTGAAGCTGGCAAAGGGAGCCAAGCCGTTATCGGCCAAATAAACGAATCCAACGCGGCCGGTGAAGGCATTGTCATCCTGCTGCGATCCTTGGGATGGATCGAAGTACCGCGAGGATTCTGTGTCGATCCAGTCCTGACGCCCTCCAAGCATGAACACCCATTGATCGGCAATCTTCATCTGGTTCTGAAGATACAGACCCACCTGTTCTTTGTGGTTGACTAGGGAGTAATCAAGAGGAATACGCTCACCGAGTTTGCCGCTTCCATAAATAGGATTATAGAGATCTAGAGAAGGGGCGGTTTGCTGGTAACGTTCGGTTTCGTGACGTTGGCGGACATAGTCGAGGCCGACCAGAGTAGTGTTGTCAGTCGCTCCGTACCCCCAGTCATACTGCAAGGACGTGTCGGAAGAGAGTGCCCTGGAGGCATCACGCCGATCAAATGCAGTTCTGGAATAGTGACGTCCAGCTGAGCTCTCAGGGCTCTGAACAATACTAGTGAGGTCATAGTCTCGATCAGAGTGGAAACTGCGCAAATTGTGGCGCAATTTCAATCTATTGGAGAAATCGTGCTCGAACAAATAGCCAAGGGAATAGCTTTCGTTATCGTAGTCATCGAAGCCGGGCTCGCCAACGAATCGCTCCCGAGGGATATCGCCGTTGGGGTTGGGTAGAATGGTGCCGCTGGCGGGTAACCCATAGACATAAGTCGTCTCGTCCCGCTGATACTCGCTGAGTAGGGTTAGCGAGGTACCCTCGTTTGGTTGCCACTTAAAAGCAGGTGCGATGTAGGTGCGATCATCCGGCACATGGTCGATAAAGGTATTGCTATCGCGGCGGAGCATGGTTAAGCGGTAAGAAAACTGCCCTTCTTCATCCAGGGAGTCGGAGAAGTCTGCAGAGACCTGACGCCGATCAAAACTGCCTACCTGTAGATTAACTTCGCGCAAAGGTTCGCTGATAGGGCGCTTACTGACCGCATTGATCAACCCCCCAGGAGACGCCACGCCATAGAGAATTGACGATGGCCCCTTTAGTACCTCCAGCCGTTCCAGACCATACAATTCCTGCTGGCCATCAAAGGTATTGGCTTGATATTTGCTGCCATCCCGGTAACCAGTATGCACGCTGAAGCCGCGAATCATCATGCTGTCATGGGTTGTATCAGCACCTCCCCCGCCATAAGAATTTGCCACGCCCGCAGTATAGCCTAGCGCTTGGTTGACGTTCCGCGCACCATAATTGCGGAATTCTTGACTGCTGACCACTGAGATAGACTGTGGCGTTTCAATAATAGGTGTGTCGGTTTTGGTGCCTGTTGCGCTGCGAGTGGCTGCAATACCTTGTACAGGCCCCGTTGCTTCTTCATAGAGACGACTTTCGGTTACTTGTAAGGTAGGCAGTGTGGCTCTTGTGTCGCTATTTTCAGCAGTGCCTTGAGCGAGCACAGCCGGTGCTGCGAATAGTGTCGCAGCACAAGTGTTGGCAATGGCCGCAGAGAGAAGATGCCTGCGTAGACCACTACGATGAAGATAGTGCATGGTAATCCCCTTGAATGATATTTGTATGCTAATAGTAATTGTTATTATTAGTATTATATTCTTAGTTTGTATTGGCATGCAACACTCTGTTGCCCAAAGTGGTACGTGGCAGTGAATGGCGTCATATGAAGGCCTTATTGGACTGCCACCACATCTACTGTGTGGGATGGTTGGTAAAATGCTGCTGTAGCGCCTTTGCGATATCCGCGCGCACCTGACCGGTAGCGTCGGGCGTAATGCTGCCCAGGCGTGCGAAGTCGTGCACCATGCCGGGGTATATGATCAGCTGGGTATCCACGTTCGCTTCCTGTAAACGGTTCACGTAGGCGATGCCTTCATCGATCAGGGGGTCATGTTCAGCTAGGGCAATAAACGCAGGTGGTAGGTTTTTGAGTTCTGCAGCCTCCAATGGCGCAAAACGCCAATCGTGGCGTTCCTCATCGCTATTTAGATAGTGGCCAAACATCCATTGCAGGGTGTCTGCTTCCAGCAGGTAGCCTTGTGCGTATCGACGATGAGACTCGCTGTCCTGCCAGGCACTGGTGCAGGGGTAGAGTAGGATCTGGCAGCGTGGAAGGTGCCAACCATTATCGCGTGCTGACATGCAAAGGGCCGTGGCGAGAGTGCCTCCTACACTGTCACCACCGACGGCGATACGTGAGGTATCGATGCCCATCGCTTCTCCATGCTTCAGCAGCCAGCAATAGGCATCTTCAGCATCGTGAAACGCCGTCGGAAACTTGTGCTCGGGGGCCAAGCGATAGTCGACGGCAAGCACTGTGTAGCCAGTCGCCTGGGCGATGCTTTGGCAGAGCGAATCATGAGAATCCAGGCTGCCTAATAGGTAGCCGCCGCCATGGAAGTAGAGCAAGGTGGGTGATAAAGCCTCTTTGCCTTGGTAGTGGCGTAGTTCAAGATGGTATCCATCTCGGCAGGTGATACTCAATGATGTTGCGTCGTTAGAAATTGGCTCATCAAGCATCTGTGATGATGCTTCGTAAGCAGCGCGTGCTTGTTGTGGTGAGAGCGAGTGGAAAGGTGGGTTGCCGCTATCGGCGACCAGGTCTAAGAAAGCGGCGATATCAGGATGTAGGGACATCATGGGTGTAAGTCTCAGTATTTGGGGTCGCCCTGAGAGAGCGACCATGCTTTGATGGGCTATTAGTCTGTGGCTACCAGTGATGGAGCTGGGGTATCTGAATGGGCTGTTGATAGTGCCTCATCAAGCACTTCACAAATCTCACTTGTCCGTGCCGCCAAAATAGACAGCAGGGTATCGCTCAAGCCATGGGTGGGTTCGCAACAGCCCTGCAAGAAAATAGCCGGTTTGAACGAAGGTTTGGTATAGAGCTGATAGCTGCGGTTAACGGCAAATTCCGGCAAGAACTCAGCTATTGGGGCCAGCAGCCGTTTATGAGTGTCGCGTACATAGCCGGTGGCTAACACTACTGCGTCGTAGCGGGTGGGCTCTGTGTGACCGCTCTCCAAATCTCGCACAAGTAGCTCAACGCCTTCGGTAGTTGCTTCGCTGCCAATCACCTCATGGCGACGGCGGAAGCGGTGGCGGGCCTGGCCGGTTACTTTTTGCTGGTAGAACACATCGTAAATCTCCTGAATCAACGCCAAATCAGGGGCTGAGTAGTTGGTGCTTTTATACTCCTGCAGCAGTGCTTCCCGCTGGCCGGTGGGGTTGTTGAACACGTAGTCGGTGTATTCGGGGTTGAATATCTCGTTGACGAAGGGGCTATCGTCGGAGGGTTTAAAGGCCCATGCCCGGCTAATAAGATCCACCTGAATGCCTTCACGGCCGTGTAAGTCAAGGAATATCTCAGCGGCGCTCTGGCCTGCACCAATCACAGCGATGCGTTTGGGAACGTCTTGCTTCGCCAGCTCACGAAGGTAGTGGCTGGAGTGGAAGACCCGCGGGTCGTCTTTTAGCCCGGCGAAGCATTCAGGCACATTGGGCGCGCCACCCACACTGATCACTAGCGAGCGAGTGAGCCTTTCATGCACCGCACCACTCGCATCCCGTGAACGCACGCGGAGGTAGGCGACCTCGTCATTATCAGTTTCGGGCAATACTTCAAACACATCCTCTCCATAGGCGCACTGATGTTCAAAGTGGCTGGCAGTCCAGCTTAGGTAGTCATTGAACTCATGGCGGCTGGGGAAGAAGGTTTGTAGGTTGATAAAGTCCTGCAGGCGGCCTTTGCTGTGGAGGTAATTGAGAAAGCTGAAACGGCTGCCTGGGTTACGCGGAGTGACTAGGTCTTTGAGAAAAGAGATTTGCATATGGGCATTTTCCAGCAGCATATGCGGGTGCCAGGCAAAGCAAGGCTGGCGCTCAATAAACAAGGCATCCCGCGCTTGCCCTGCCTGGTGTTGCTCGTCAAGCGCAATGGCTAGGGCAATATTGGAGGGGCCGAAGCCGATGCCGATCAAGTCGTGAATATGCATAAGAGTCCTCGTGGCTGACGTGTTTATGGGGTGAAGCGTGCATCGGGTCGTGGCGCTGACCCAGGGTGAGGCGGCAGTGGAACCCAGCAGCGCTCGTTGAAAAAGTGTTCGCGTAGCTGCATGCCGAGCATGGCCCGCTTGTGGGGAAAGTCGAACGCCTTAACATGGGCATAACCGCACTGGGCAAGGTTGCGCAGCATCTTGGCGTTATCCACGCGGGGTTCAATCACCAAGCGCTGAGTGCGGCAGTCGTCGAGGAACAGGTAGTGCGAGATAGAGGGCATCCAGGCGGCGACATAAGGCCGCCCGCGAAAAGCGGCTTCGCCGATCAGTACGTGCCAGCCGCGATCAAAGTCACCGGCAGCGTAATAAGCGCCGATACGATCCTCCTTGGCCCAATAGGTCTCGAAGTAGCCGAAGGGTTTGCCGTCAATACAGCCGATCAGCGGTACCACACTGGGATTTTGCAACGTGCTTTCCAGCCGCTCGCGGTGCTGTTGCAGAGCACCCTGTTCTTCCCAGAAGTGGGCGACAACTGGGTCATTCATCCAGCGGTTGAAGCGCTCTAGGTCAAGCTCCAGGTCAAGTGCGCGAAAACTCAGAGTGGCATTCAGCCAGGGAATATGGCGTTGATAGACTGTTCCACTGGGGCGCGGCGGGCGGCGTAGATGGCGCTTTCCACTCTCCAAAATGGGCTGTTGCGGGTAGGGACGCATGGAGGGGGAGGTGAGCCAAAGGGTTGGCAACTGCCAGAATAGCTCCGCGTAGGCCCAGAGTTTGCCATGGGGATCTTTTACCGCGATTCCATTGGCACATAGAGTAGTATGTAAAGCCGAGGGGAGCTGCAAGTGAAGCGCTACAGTACCTGAGTGAAAGGCAAAAGCCCCTTCGATAGCAGCAAGTAATGCCGGGAGAGGCGGTGCTGAACGCTGTGACCATTGCAGCATCAAGGTGCTGTTATCGTCTACTAATGACCACTCAAGACGCTCTTGATGTCCTTCCACATAAAGTGTCTGCGTGGTTACCTCATAGGTAACTTGATAGGTGCACCCCTCAGGGCGTGAGAGCAGCGAGGCCACCGCGGGGCTTTCATAGGGTACGTCTACCTGTGTTTGTGCCTGGACAGAACTGGACACCGCAAAGCTCCTATCAATAAGAACGAATCACAAAAACGAATCGAAAAATCAAAGAAAAAGCAGCCGTAAAAATTACCTGCCACGGGCGGCATTACTGACTTCCTTATCTAAGGACGAATGAGAATGAGGCTTGTTTACATGAAAATTGATTAACTTTTTGCGGGAGTGATTCGTCTTTAGAGGTAGCTGCCGGTTTTCAATCGCTTTCCAACGAGGTGAATGTGCTTTCCTATCTGTTTCGTCGAACCCGCGGGCTGATGACCGCCGCTGCCCTGGCCAGT
>NZ_JABUZE010000128.1:0-7186 GCF_014897805.1 Halomonas sp. 3F2F | reverse complement strand
AATTACGGAAAAAGTAACTCGATAACTTTTGCATAACCACTTAAATATCTTGCCTTACTTGGAAAAATCCTAGCCCCTCGAGATTACTAACATATGCATGAATATTGTTTGGATACTGCAAATCACCTAAGCATGAAAGTCCTGCTTTCATTGAGTCCAATGTATGCCACTTACGACTTTCTTTTTTGCTGAGCCTAACTTCTATAAAAGGTATGCCTGGCATACTCTTTATAGATTTAAGCAGTATTGCTTCATCTGGCGACATATTGTTGATGGCATTGACAAAGCTTGGGTGGGCATTATTGGCTTTAGACTTTTGGGATGCTTTTGCTAACAACTCCGCATACATTTCACTAAGTTCATCATTCGTCACGTACGATAGTTTTTCAGCTATCGGAACACCTACCTCTGGCGCAACCTCACAGACATCCTCTTCCGGAACTTCTTCTAGTTTCTCTCTGTACTTATTAAGATTTTTCTCTAAAGAAATTTTTGCTTTCTCATTGAGCAAGGCAACCGGCCAAAGAACTGTATTGCCCAAACCAACCACCGTACTTAATGCTTTTCCTGCTTGCTGAACACCGGGCTTTGCTAAGTCTCCATATATTTCCTTTAGCACTGCCGGTGATTCTACTATTTCTTTGATTATGTCCACGGGACTCTCCTTAAAGACTTAACGCCAAGTTTTGGGGCGCGCGTTAGCGCGTCCCAGCCGAAGGCGACAACAACGCCTTGTTATACGATTTACTTTGCCACTTGTTCCAATAGCCATAAGAACTCGTATTTAGCCAAGGATTTCAAGAGCAGTATAAAGTAAAAGCTTGCCCATACAGCTAAAGGGAAAACTACCGCGCTTGATGCGACTGCCACACCTTTACCAGCCTTATATTCTATTTTCGGATACAAAAATCTAAACCCATAAATAATAAGGGCAAGTACGCCTAAGAATATTGACGCAGACATCGAGTAAGCAAGTATGCCTGCAAACTCAAGATCATCTGTTTTGCTTCCAATAGCCAACAGCGTAATACCTGTGACTGAGGCAATCGAGCCTGCTACATGTAATGCTTCTATTGGTTTAATTCTATCCATGCTTTGACTTCGTATAACAGTGATTATACACCCTTCTACATAACATCAATGAACCTGACGACGTGTTCATTCAGGTTATACAGCCCTTTCTTAATAATTCATCCCATTGAAATAAAATGAAATTAAGTATAGCTAGGCAACATAACACAGATTATCGTGCCGGCTGCATAACACGGCAGAACCAGCATGCTGCTTTTGCCGAGAGAGCCGAAAGGCTTCATTCGTGCAGTTCCTTATAAAACGCCCCCCTACCCGCAATAGCCTCTATACCCGCAATCGGCTGCTCGTAGCTCCAGGCGATATCCTGACGTTCCCCCAACGAAAAATACACCGTATGTCCTTTAAACGGGCAATAGGTGGTGGTTTCTGACACGCTGAGTAAGTCCATTCGCACATCTTCACGAGGGAAGTAGTGGCGTGGTGGGTAGCCGCGTTCGCGGAGTTCAAGCGTATTGGTGGAATCGGCGATTAGCGTGCCATCAACATGCGCCTGCACGCGTTGGCTAATAGGGTGAAGCTCAATGCGTGGGGCGTTTTGCATTAGGTTTTCCCTGCTACGTTGTTCGCTCTAATGCTTCGATCCTAGCAGTTAAATTATATTTAGCCTACTTTGAGCACTTAGTTTTTAGTCGATATTGGTCACTTCATGACCTAGATCACTCATCACTTCCACGCTGCCGCCCGGCCTACTCCTCCGGTGGGGAAAGGTGGGCATCGGTCAAGGTACGTGGTCGATACTCACTCGCGGTATCGGCCCAGCGCTTCCAGACACTCTCATCGACTGAAATATTCACCGCTGGCAGCCCCTGCATGCCCTGCGCATACTGCCGGTAAAATCGGCCGTCGCCCTTGTATCTAAGGCGAGCATACTTGGCGTAGAGCCCGTTTAGAAAATCAGCAAACGAATCTTTCGGTGCCATTTTCCAAGCATCCTCTGCGACATTGAAGGGGGCCACTTTTAGGCCTACTTTTTGCGCCTTGGCTAACATCCAGCTCAGCGGTATGTCAGCCAGTGTGTCATCAACGCCATAGCCGCCGCCTACATTGGCGTGGGCACCGATAAACCAGCGTTGCTCGACGTTGCGATTGCCTGTTTTCTGCTTGCCATCCTTACTCGTCCAGAGCGATACGTTATACGCCGACCTGTGTTCGTCCAGCGCAGCCGCTTGATAGGCATGATCGACAATGCTGGAAAGCTCGGTATCGTGCCAATCGTATTTGCTTTTGAACAGGTTGGTTTCGGGCACGCCCAGTGCGCCAACGGTATCCCACACACCAATGAAATGAACCCTGGGCTGGCGGCTGAAGCGCTCCTTGAATTCTTTGCACACCTCAGAATCGGGGTGCAAATCACGGTTTCGATAAATACGTTCGGCCTTATCGAGCAGCCCTGGCGTGACGACATGCACTAGTCCGCATTTACGAATCATCCCCACCAGGCTTCTAGCGGTGTAGGCACCTCGGCTAAATCCAAATATCCAGATTTCATCGCCTTCACTGTAACGCCTTGCCAGCCAGTCATAGCCTTCCCGTAGGTTTTTGCTCAGCCCGTAACCGAAGGCTCCGCCGAAAAAGCGCTGAAATTTGGATGTCCCTACGCCGGGGTCGTAATAGAACCGCTGCCTGATACCGTCATCGTCATCATGGAGCAGCCGGGTAATACGATAAACATTGGTTTGATCTTCAGGGTCGTTCCAGGTGCCATCGAATAGCAGAATCAATTTTTGTTTTGTCATGGTGCCCCCATGATGATGCACGCCCTTGAACAGTGCTCATAATCGCTTAATGAGGGGCAGACGATGCGCTCTTGGCCAACGCGTACCTGCGACCTCCACATTACTTAATGAAGGTTAGTCGACAATTCATCCCGTCACCTGTTGATAGCCAACTCTAAGCAGCGCCCCCGATGCGGGCGCTGCTTAAGAGGTGTTGGCTCGTAGCATCAAAGGCCTGGGATTGGCTCACGCTGGTCGAAACCAAACGCGGGCTGTTGAACGAGTCGGTGACGAGGGAGGTGATGCGGGTGAGCGTGGGGTGAAGCTTACACGTTCGACTGTTTTGTCGCGTAGCAGGGGGCCGCCCTACGCTACTGATTGAGACTAACGCGTTTGCTTGCTGGCACTGGTTATACCTTTTTTACTTCTGGCCAACCTGACTGACTTGGATAAATTCTAAATTTCGAGTCAGAACGTGGAAAACACTGCCCGCTCAGCCCTGAAAAATCTGCATAGCTTCTGGGCATTTCGTAAAAAGATACGATTCGATCTAACTCTGCAAATACTAGAATCGAAATGCTATCACTGATGAGGATGGCGCTTTTCGATTCCAGGTCATATTCAAAACCAAGCACCTCTGCTGCCATAGAGTTACCGCTGTAAGGGCCAAATATGCAGACTCGCTCCCAATTACCGCTAACTTCGCTCTGGAGGTCAACCAGACCGTTGATGGGCATAAGGTCTAGTTTCATTGCCCTATCACCAGCCTCAGAACACCCCCACAGCATAACTATTGTGGCTATTATCACTAGCTTCATGAGTTCAACGCCTTAAGCTTCGGCGCGGTTCCACCGACGGCGGAGACATCGAGCTGGAAATATGTGTTAAGCAATGACAAGCGCATACCGGATTATCGGAACGGATAGGTAGATACCCACTACCGCAGGAGTGATCACAAGAAGTGCTCTGGCCACGATAGGCAGCCCACGCTGGGAGTAACGTTTGCGCCATAGATTAAAAGCGGAGAACCCAATAACGGGGGCCAGTGGTATGAAAACGCCGAAAGTACTTAAACCAAGGCCGCCGCCAACGTGCAGTGACTGCATTACAGCCAGGAAGACCAACAAGCCCACCAGCAAAAGGTTTACGGTTGCTGATGCGCGCCGGCTAAGGAAGCTCAGGCCTGCGCACGCAACGAGCGCGAGAACTACGATTAAACTATAGACCGTGTGAACTGATACTGGTCCATTCGACATTGACCAGTTGATCATAGACACGTACCAAATAAAGAGACCACAAAGAATGTTCGAAATGTACATGGGCTATCTCGGTGACAAACACTTTGTACAGCGGCAAAAGGTAAGAATGCTCGGCATCAAAGGCGCAAGCTGCTGCACTTTGTTAAAGACTTCCATTAGTTTGAAGTCTCTTGGCACTTTTCTATGATGCATAAGAACCATATAAAAAAATAACATCCAGAGCAGTTACGCGATTTGAATCCAATCTTTGGATCATGCTTTAGCCTATCGCCTTCGGGTATGGCCTGGCAGCTTTTGGGTGGACGATCACGCCCACCAGTAGCGCACCACATGAAAAAACACCGGCGCGGCGAAGCAGACAGAGTCAATACGGTCGAGCATGCCACCGTGCCCTTCTATCATATGCCCCCAGTCCTTGACGCCTCGATCACGCTTGATCGCCGACATCACCAGACCACCGGCGAAGCCCAACAGATTCACAAGTAGTGCAATAAGTGCCGCCTGCCAGGGTGAGAAAGGAGTTATCCAGTACAGGCCAGCGCCCACCATCGTCGCCAGAAATACCCCGCCCAGCAACCCTTCCACGGTTTTGGAAGGCGACAGTTTGGGGGCCACCTTATGTTTGCCGAACAGCTTGCCGCAGCAATACTGCAACACATCCGATAGCTGAACCACGAGGATCAGCCAGGCGATAAGCATCAAGTTGCGCCCTTCATAGCCCGCTATATTCAGCGTCATTAACGCAGGAACGGCAGAGACACAATAAACCGCGATCATCAGCCCCCATTGCACTTTGGCGGTGCGTTCCAGGAAATGGGTGGTGTCGCCGCCGAGTGAGGACAGAATGGGCATTAAAAGAAACAGATAGACGGGGATAAAAATACTGAATAAGCCGTACCAATGTGTGGCTATCAGCAGATACTGTACTGGCAAGGCAAAATAGAAAGCCGCCACCAACGCCAGGTAATCACTATCCCGCGTTGGGGTCAGGGTCAGAAACTCCCTCAGGGCGTAAAACGACACCAGAAAAAACAGCAGAATCACACCATACAGGCCAAACATGAAGGCGATGCCGATGGCGAATACCATCACCCACCAGGCATTGATTCTGGCATTAAGATTAGCAATCACCGCATTGTTGCCCTTGCGCCAGGCCAGTAACCTGCCCGCCAGAGTTGCCACTAACAAGAGCAGCCCAATACCAGCAAACAGCCATAATGTCTGGTTCATACGTCCTCCTGTGACATGTCGAGCAATGCCAGTTGCAGCCGCTCAAGAAAGGCCGCCTTAGTTTCTTCACCCTGAAGCTTGATCGGTGCACCGAAACGCAAGGTACATAGCAGCGGTAAGGGAAGATAACGCCCTTTGGGCATGGCGCGATTCAGGTTGGTAATCCAGACCGGTATCAGTTCCAGGTCAGGGAAGGCATGGGCTAGGTGATAAATACCACTTTTGAAAGGCAGCAGCGGCGCCTCACTCAGGTTACGCGTACCTTCCGGAAAAAAGATCAGCGAGTCGCCATTCGCAAGTGCCTGCTGGACGGGTGCCAGAGGGTTCCCCTCACCTTGGTTCCCTCTTGGAACCAGTACAGCATTGAACACCCGCTGGCTGATAAAACGCTTCAGTGCTGTGTCCTCCCAGTATTCGGCACCGGCCACCGGGCGGGTTCTTTTCCTGAGCAACGCCGGAAGTGAGGCCCACAACAACACAAAGTCGCCGTGACTGCTGTGATTGGCAAAGTAGAGCCTTTGATGATGGCTGGCGTTGCAGCCCAGCCAAAGTGCTCTAGCACCTGTGATAAGCCTGGCGGCTAAGGTAATGCAATAGGCGGTTATGCCCGCGAACCAGCCGATCAACGTATTCATGGGTAACGGTCAACTCCTGTCAGGGAGATAGAAAACCTGGCAACACTTGAATGCTGCCATCGCCCTTGGATGGTTTTGGAGGGATGCCTTAATGCTTGCCATCCGCCTGCGTTAAACCGGACGTTACCCGGTTGAAAATAGTGACGCCTAGCAAAAGGATGACCGCAGAAAAGATCAAATTCAGCCAGAAAGCAGGTAGCCAGCCCAGCGCGACGAGCAGCCCCAGCGTACCAAATATTAGGGCGCGGTCACTTTTGCCCATGGGGCCATCATAGCGACGCTCGGCCCCTACCATCACACCGAGCACACCCGCGTACTCACTGACAGTGGCCAGCAGGGTCAGCGCAATGATCAACGCAGGTTCAACCCCGGTCAGCAGGGCGAAAGGCAAATAGAGAATCGCATCCGAAACGATATCAGCCAGCTCATTAAGATAGGCGCCAAGACGGGACTGCTGGGAAAATTCGCGCGCCAACATGCCGTCGATAGCGTTGAGCGCCATTCTTATGAGCATCCAAAGTGGGATAAAGGCAAACAGCCAGGTGTGGGGCAACAGCAATAACAGGGTTCCGAGTAACAGGGAGCCCACGGCTGCCATAACAGTGACCTGATTGGCAATAATGCCACTGTTATATAGACGAGTCACTAGAGGGCGAAGAAGGTTCTGAAAACGGGATTTCAATTGGTAAACAGACAGGCTCATTGGCGTTAACCTCCTGTTAGAAAAATGATAATTCTCACCGCATTCCCTGAAATACCGGGCCATTGCTTAAAAGCCCTGTCCGATGCCTCTACACGCACTGTTACGCGCTGCGTGGGTATTGCTTGATAAAATTTCTTAACTGTCGTGGCCCGTGTGATAGCCCCACTTGGGAGATACGACCACTATATGCCGCTACCTGAACGATGCTTCCAGTCAAACGCAGGGATATTAATTCTTTGATTGGCCGTGCCATCCCAGTCCAGGTTAAACCCTGCCCTTTCCAGCTCTTGCTGTATGGTTTGAGCTACTTTAATTTTTTCCGGTACATCACCATTAACGTGATCATAAGCCAACATCAGCCCTGCACCTGAAACAGCGCGCTCTACATCCTGACCATGATAGAAACAATAGCCGAAGAAGGTACCTTTCGGGTATTCATTCAAGGCTTCGCTTGAATCGGCATGCCCATCAGACATCGTATATCCGGCATAATGTAAACAAAGAACACTGATCTGGCAACAGTTTTCCGGACACTTTTTTAAGCGGCTGCAC
>NZ_JABUZE010000010.1:0-46220 GCF_014897805.1 Halomonas sp. 3F2F | reverse complement strand
AGGTCAACATGGATTCCCGCTAAGGGCCTGCGGGAATGACGAAGAGGCAGGGCCTGCGGGAATGACGAGGTCGGCTCGGAGGGCTGGGGTGGAGTCATCGTCAAGCACTTATTAAACAAAAAACCCAGCCCACCGGCTAATGGTCGGCGTTAATTTTTGTAAGGTATTGAGACACCAACATGTCCACTCAACAGCGGCTAGCCGAGCACTACCACCAAGGGTTGCGCGATGACGCTATCCTTAACCAAATCCGTACCCACTACCCCGATGGCCCAACGCTTCACCAACTTGCCCCGCTAGACCAGCTACATATCGGTGGTATTGCCGCCTCTAAAAAGCTGCTTAACCTACTTGATCCTTCACAACATACAAAGGTGCTTGATATAGGCTCAGGCTTAGGCGGATTAATGCGCCAAGGGGCAGCGCTAGGTTTTCAACTTACCGGTTTAGATATCACCCACCGCTTTAACGTACTTAATCAGGCACTGACTGACTTGTCGGCTTCTCCGGCAAATTCGTCACTTAGCTGGGTTACCGGAGATGCCTGCGCACTGCCTTTTCCAGAGCGCACATTTGATGCCGTACTATTTCAGCACAGCCTGATGAACATGCCCGACCCCGCCCGCGTTATTGCCGAAAGCCGACGTGTGCTCCGTCCAGGCGGCAAGCTTGTCATGCATGAAGTCGTTAGTGGTAAAAACTTTGCCGAATTGCGCTACCCGGTTCCTTGGGCAGCATCGCCAGAGCATTCACACTTGCTTTCGAGGACAGAACTGACGGACTTGCTGGCGGCAAATGGCTTTCAGCTTCAGCACAGTGAAAATTGGAGCAGCACTGCGCTTGAGTGGCGTCAGCGGCAGCGCCAAAAAGAGCAAGCTGACACCATCGCTGTGCTCTCACCCCAATGGGTATTTGGCGAGCGCTTTTTGCAAATGGGTAAAAATCTGCTAGAAAACTTATCAAATAACGCAATTAATGTGGTAGAAATCAGCGCCCGTTGCTAGGCTGATTAAGATAACTTCCTTAGCCAGGGACACGAGGAACGCCAATGAAACGCTTGGCAAGCACCCTGTTGTGTAGTTTTGCTGGCTCCATGCTGCCATTGATGGGCTGTTTAGCCAGCAGCGGAGAGACCGACCTCGCCTATGCAGCTCCGAACAGCGAGTTTATGGCCCTGCGCAACGGTGTTGTTCTAGAAGGCAGTGACTTAAGCAGCCTCGATAGCTACACTACAGGTTTCCGCTTTTCGGCAGGTTTTAGCCCATGGCAATTACCGCAGCTGGATATTGGTGCTGAAATTGCCTACCGCGAAAGTGAAGAAGTTCCCATCACCTCCAGTGCTGACCCCCTCATCATGGATACTCTCAGCTTAGGCGGAGCGATCGTCGCAGGCGTGCGAATGGGCGCCTTCAGCGTTTACGCTAAGTCTGGCCTCACCGAGTGGCGTGGCGAAACCGATCAGCCACTGGCCGACGACGGCGGCACCGCCTTCCTGCAAGGCTTTGGCGCCACCATGACCATCAATCGTTTGGTAAGCCGCGTAGAGTACGAACGCATCGATGCCCCGACCCTCAGCCACCTCAATATGTTGAGCGCTTCCCTGCACTTACCGTTTTAGCGGTTTTCTGCGGATGCCTGTTCAGGCGGCGTCCATACGGGTTCTTCAGCTTGATTTGACTCATCCCAACCGTAGCGCATTGACCTACTCAGCGCTTCTTCCAGTTTCATAAACAGTTCGCCGTAACGTGGGCTAAAGCTAATCCCCTCCTCAATCTCTTTCCAGGCCTCAAACAGCTCATCTTCATGGGCACTTTCGTGTTGCTCAAACGAGTCGATCATCTGCTTAGCACGCATAGGGTGTACGCCCATAGCCGTTAACGTATGGCCGCCCAGCTCTAGCGCAGAGTGATAAACCTCTCTGGTTACATCGTCAGCCCCTGCTTCGCGAAGCTGATATCCATGGCCACGGTCAAATGCACGCGCTAATACCCAAACGTTGGGATGGTAATGTTTGACGTGCTTCACCATATCAACAGCGCGATCGCGATCATCAATCGCTACCACCATCACTCGCGCATGCGCAATACCCGCGGTTTCTAGAAGATCTGAACGACTGGCATCGCCAAAGTAGCTTTTAATCCGAATATGGCGGAGGAGTTCAATTTGCTCAATTTCGAGGTCCAAAGCCACGATGGGAATGTTATTGGCGCGCAACAAACGACATACAATCTGTCCAAAACGACCGACACCGGCGATGATCACTGGCGCTTGCTCTTCGATCTTATCGGCATCGCGCGTAGCGTTTTTAGCTGTTTGGTAGCGCGGCAGTACTAAGCGGTCGTAGGCAATAAACAACAGCGGCGTCGCAAACATGGAAAACGCGACAACCAGCGAAAGTAATTGCGACACATCAACAGGAATAACGTTGCTCTGCACGCTGTAAGTTAACAGCACAAAGCCAAATTCCCCTGCCTGCGCAAGGCTTAACGTAAACAACCAGCCATTGCTATTACGAACCCGGAACAACATGGCTAACCCGAACAGGATAGTGCCCTTTACGACAATTACGCCAAGCACTAATACCAATACGGTTGGCCACTGCGACGCGAATACCTGAAAGTCGATGCCAGCCCCAACCGTGATAAAAAACAGTCCGAGCAAAAGCCCTTTAAACGGTTCGATATTGGCCTCAATTTCGTGCTTGAATTCGCTATTAGCGAGTACGATACCGGCTAGAAACGCGCCAAGCGCTGGAGATAAATTGACACCCCCCATCAGCGCTGCAATGCCAATAACCAGCATTAAAGCGGCAGCTGTAAACACCTCTCTCAAGCCAGAAGAAACCACGTAGCGAAACAGCATCGGTCCAAGGTAATGCCCACTAATAATGACGATCCCGATAGCCCCAACCACCACCAGCCCGTGGAGCCATCCAGGCATATCCTCGACAAGGCTAAGGCTGCTATGTTCAGCGTAACTACCACCTTCTCCCATTAGTTCGGGCAGCGCCAATAGTGGGATCAACGCCAACATCAGGATCACCGCGATGTCTTGAAATAGCAGCACCGAAAACGCGCTGCGTCCGCCTTCAGTTTTCGTGAGTCCTTTTTCGTTTAGGGTTTGCAGCACAATAGCCGTTGAGGAAAGCGCGAAAATCAAACCGACGGCCAAGGATGTTTGCCAGGCAAGTCCCAGCCACCAAGCAACAGCGGTACCTGCAGCGGCTGTTATCAGCACCTGTAAACCACCCATCCCTATCAAGCTTACCCGCATGGCCCACAGCCCTTTTGGGTCGAGCTCCATACCGACTAAAAACAGCATCATCACCACACCAAACTCGGCGAAGTGCTGAATCGTCGTAGTTTCCTGACCGACTAATCCCAGCATTGGGCCTATCACCACCCCAGCGACCAAATAACCGAGCACCGAACCAAGCCCAAACCGCTTGGCAAGGGGGACAGCGATTACCGCTGCAATGAGATAGATAAACGCTTGAATAAAATAGTCGGTCATCGGGCTTCCTCAAATTAACACGAATGGCTTGACTTCATTGCGTAATAGGGTACCGTACTAGTACGTTAGTACAGCAACTTATTTCCTTACTTTTGTGGCAATACGGTGAACTCACTTTATGTCATTTGATGATGACCATCAGGCTGATTTAGTACGCTATTTACTTGCCATTGATTCGCCAGAAGCAATGGACGAAGCACTAGCCAGCCTGTTAACGCCCGCAGAGTACCAAGAAATCTGCAAACGCCTACAGATTTTTAAGCTTTTGCGTGAAGGAGTCCCCCATCGAAAAATCGCGGAAATCCTGGGCGTCGGTATTGCCACGGTATCCCGCGGTTCGCGCGCTTTAACCACGTTACCCTCTTCAACGTTACCTTCATCACTACCGTCACCCACTTCACGGACCGATTAATCATGACGACGACTACGCCTGCTTCATCAGGCCCACAGCCTTTTACGCTGTCGCGCAAGCCTCACTATGTCACCCTGGCGGCGGACTGTGACTTTTTTGCTCTATTTCAAAAAATTGAACGCCAATTTGATACCTGCTACATGCTGGAATCACTAGGCGAAGATAGCCATATGGCGCGCCACTCGATTATTGGCTTTGACCCTGAGTACACGCTTTACGCCAATGGCGGCACGTTAACTATTGAAGATCGTGACGGTAATTCAAACCACTATCCAAGCGATAACCCTTATGAGCTGCTGCGCAGCTTGATTCCGCAGAATATTATTTCTCGTAAGTATGCGGGTGGGCTAAGTGGTTATCTTGGTTATGACGCCATGCAATACTTTGAGCCTTCGTTATCGTTGAAAGCTAGCGACGATTTCGACACGTTTCGATTTGGCCTTTATAAAGATGGTTTGATCCTCGACAAAATGACCGGGGAGGTGACCTATTTTTATTACGACAACAGTCGCTACGCGTTTCTGCAAACCTTGATCGACGCTGATGATATCTCCCCAGGCGAGCTGCATATTACTGCGCTGGGCGACACCATGAGCCGCGAAGAGCACGCCGAAGCGGTGGCCAAGGTGAAGCAGGACATCATCGACGGTAAGGTTTTCCAGTGCGAAGTCGGCTTTAAAAAGCGCTTTAGCATTAAAGGCGATACGCTAGCGCTCTACGATCAGCTACGCACCATTAACCCATCGCCACAGATGTACTACGTGAAATTCGGCGAGCAGAAGCTGATTGGCGCAAGCCCCGAGCTTCTATTCAGGCTTCGCCAAGGCGAGATGGAGACATTCCCACTGGCAGGCACCACTACACGTGGCAAAACCCCGCAAGAAGACACGCAGCTAGCTCGTGCGCTACTCAACGATCCCAAAGAGATTGCCGAGCACAATATGATTGTGGACCTACACCGCAATGATATTGGCCGAGTGGCGCAATTTGGCACGGTGAAAGTACGTAGCCTGATGGACATCAAACGCTTTAGCCACGTACAGCATATCTCCAGTGAAATTGTTGGCATTATTGCCGAAGGCGAAGACATGTTTACATCGCTTGCCAGCAACTTCCCTGCGGGCACACTGACGGGCGCGCCAAAAATCGAAGCAATGAAAATTATCGATGACTTGGAAACTGACGGTCGCGGCCCTTACGGCGGCGCGGTTGGTCAATTCTCATTTAACGGCGATTGCACCTTTGCGATTCCCATTCGTACCGTCTTTGTAAACGGTGAAAGTGCTTACGTGCAAACTTGTGGCGGCAACGTGTTTGATAGTAACGCCGAAGATGAGTACGAGGAAATACGCCGCAAATTTGCAGGCACCCGCAAAGCCCTTGCTCCTTTTATGAGCGCGGATATGGACATGGAGAGCCAAGCATGAAGGTGCTAATTATCGATAACTACGACTCCTTCACCTATAACTTGTATCAGTTTATTGGTGAGATTTTAACCACCGAGAAGAATCGCGGCGAACTGCCTCATTTCGAGATTATTGTTAAGCGCAACAATCAAATCGACTTCAAAGCGATAGAAGCCATGGCGCCTGATCGGATTATTATCTCGCCGGGCCCAGGCTCGCCGGATGATCCGCGTTACTTTGGCGTCTGTGCCGACGTTATCGAGAAACTCGGCAAAACCACGCCACTGTTGGGCGTTTGCCTGGGCATGCAGGGCATTGTTCACGTTTTTGGCGGCAAAGTGGTAAAAGCGCCTCTACCGATGCATGGCAAAATCAGTCCGATCAACCACAACAATCGCTCGGTATTTAATGGCGTGCCTGACCAGCTTGAGGTGATGCGCTATCACTCATTGATTGCCGACGCGTTCACCCTGCCTGACTGCCTGGAAGTAACCGCAACAGTGGGCGCGCTAGGTGCTGACAAGTTTGAGCAACGCAGCCACTGGCAAGCAGTAGGTGAGTTTGAATTGATGGGCGTAAAGCACCGTGATTACCCCATTCACGGCATTCAGTTTCACCCCGAATCGTTTGCCACAGAAGGTGGCAAAGAACTCATTGCTAACTTCTTATTTGCCTGACCCATCAGGCTTAGCGTTGAGATAACTTAGCGACTAACGGCGGGCACTCAGAGCTGCCCGCCCTACTCTCTAACGCTTCCCTTTCGGGCGACCAACACGGCCTTTTCCCACCGGCTTGGCCCCTGCCTTGCTGTTTTTTCCTGCGCCAGCGGTTTTGCCCCTGGGCTGCGGTTTACCCGAAGCACTGGCTTTTGGGCCAGTTCTCACTTTACCGCTGGCGGTTCTTTTACCCTTGGGCGGCGGTTTATTGCCAACCGTTTTAGCACCCGGCTTAGCCGGTTTCTGGCGACCCTGTTTCTGCCGCTCCTGTTTCTGTCGCGCCTTGGTGGCTGTTTTTTTCGGTTTGTTAGCGCCTGACCCCGAATTGTAATCCGGCCTTGCTGTCTGGCGCTTTTCAGGCACTGCCTCAGAGCTTTCTGTCAGCGCAACAATCGTATCAATCTCTTTAGGGGTTAGATCCCGCCAATCGCCCAGAGCCAACCCTTGCAGGGAAACATTCATTATCCGTGTGCGAACAAGCTGGGTGACCTCGTAGCCAAAGTACTCGCACATACGGCGAATCTGGCGGTTCAACCCTTGCACCAGCGTAATAGTGAACACAAACGTCGACGCTTTGGTCACTTTACACTTTTTAGTCACCTGCCCAAGGATCGGTACACCCTTTTGCATGCCGGCAACAAATTCATCGGTAATCGGCTTGTTGACCGTCACCACATACTCTTTTTCATGATTATTATTAGCGCGCAGGATCTTATTAACCAAGTCGCCATTATTGGTTAGAAAGATCAGTCCCTGGGAGTCTTTATCCAGACGCCCGATGGGAAAGATGCGCGTCCCGTGTTTCACGAATTCAACAATATTGTCTTTTTCGCTGGACTCGGTGGTACTGACAATCCCCACCGGCTTATTTAGCGCAATAAGCACTAAATCCTCTTCTTCCTGAGGCTCAATCTCTTGACCGTTGACCTTAACCCGATCACCCGGCACCACTTGGTCGCCTGTCGTTGCCCGACGCCCATTAATCCAAACGTTGCCTTGTTCAACATAGCGGTCAGCCTCTCGGCGAGAACACAAACCGCTTTCGCTGATGTATTTATTGATGCGGGTAGATTTTCGTAACGACATAAAACGCCATAGGCAAAAGTGTGGTGAAGTGATTAAGCAAAATTCAAACGCTAACGTTAAAAGCCTAACTAGAAGCCGGATCCAGGTTGTTTAAGGAACTCTATTTCGGCTGGCGTAGATACCCGGCCCAACACGTCGTTGCGGTGGGGATAACGACCAAAGCGGTCAATGATCGCTTTGTGACGAATCTCGAAATCCAGGTTGTTCTCTAACCCAGGCTGATCAAACAGCTGCATTGCCACCTCATGAATAGCGGCAGACTCACTGTGCATATAAGGCATGTATAAAAAACTACGCTCGACGGGAGCCAGTTCGTTATCCACCGCTAAAGCAACCGCTTCCTGTGCAAGCGCTAAGGCTAACGCGTCACTGGCGAAGGCTTGCGGGTGGTCACGGTAGATATTTCGCGAAAACTGGTCCAACACAATAATTTCGGCCAGCCTACCCTGGGCGGTACTGCGCCACTCATAGCACTCGCAGGCAGCTGCTTTGGTCAGCAGTGAGCCGAACCGCTGGGTAATCTGCTGATCCATCGATGTGTCTTTTTTAAACCACTGCACTGGCGTCAATTCATTGAACCAAAACGACAGTACTGACTGAGCATCCTGTATCATCGCGCCCCCCAATTCCTAGTAAGGTGATGACGGCGCCGCCACACGCAGTGGCGGCGCACCCTTTGTTAGCCTGTATTGCGTAACCCTGCTGCAATACCTGCCATGGTCACCATGAGCGCACGAGAGAGATCTGCACTAATGGCGCCGTCGGCGTCCCGATTACGCTGCAGAAGCTCCGCTTGCAAGCCATGAAGCGGGTCGATGTAAGGGTTGCGCACATCAATTGCTTGGCGAATAAGCGGGGTGTTTTCAAGCAGCTTCTCTTGCTGAAGGATATCCAGCACGACGTTTTCCAGCCGTTCAAAACGCTCACGTAGCTTCTTGCCCAGCGCTTTCAGCGAAGGCTCATCGACTAAGCGATGCTCATAGTAGGCCGCAATCGCTACGTCCGCTTTGGCCAGCAGCATCTCTAACATATCGAGATAAGTGCCAAAGAACGGCCACTGGCTGCGCATTTCTTGCAACACTTCCCGGCCACCTGGCTGTTCTAGGCGTCGCGAGAACGCCTCACCACTGCCCAACCAAGCGGGTAGCATCAAGCGAATCTGCGTCCAGGCAAAAATCCACGGAATCGCTCGTAAGGTTTCCACGCCACCATCCTGGCGACGCTTGGTTGGCCGCGAACCGAGCGGCAGCCTACCCAGCGCCCCTTCCGGCGTGACCGCACGGAAATACGGAACAAAATCGGGGTCTTCACGCACTACGCCAACATAGGCGGCATGGGCCACTTTCGCCAGCTGGTCCATCTCTTCACGCCACTGAGGCTCCGGTGCGGGCGGTGGCAATAGCGTCGCTTCCATGACCGCACAAGCGTAAATTTCCATAGAGCGCAGCGCGATATCTGGCTGACCAAACTTAAAGCGAATCATCTCACCTTGTTCGGTCACCCGTAGGCTGCCATTCACCGAGCCCGGCGGCTGGGAGAGAATCGCCGCATGCGCGGGGCCGCCACCACGACCAACAGTGCCACCCCGGCCATGGAACAGCGTCAAATCTACCCCATGTTTGTCACATACATCGACTAACGACTCTTGGGCCCGGTACTGTGCCCAGGCAGCAGCAAGCTGCCCGGCGTCTTTAGCCGAGTCTGAATAGCCAATCATGACTTCTTGACGGTCTTTCGCCAGAGCGCGGTAACCCGGTAGCGCCAGCAATTGGTCGATGACATCGCCCGCATGATCAAGGTCGTTCAGGGTTTCAAACAGCGGCGCGATAGGCAGCGTGACTTGGCCACCCACCTCTTTCATCAATAGCGCAACGGTTAATACGTCCGAAGGCTCGGCAGCCATTGAGATAATATAAGTACCCAACGCTTCGGCATGCTCTTGAGCAATCACTTTGAAGGTATCGAGCACTTCGCGGGATTCTGCCGAACACTCCCAACGGCGTGGAATTAGCGGCCGCCTTGATTCAAGCTCTGCGAGCAGAAACTCTTGGCGCTGTGCTTCGTTCCAGTCCTGGTAGTGTCCCAAGCCCAGTGCACTGGTGAGTTCTTCCATTACCTGGGCATGGCGACTGGCCTCCTGGCGCAAGTCAAGCTTGGTCAGCGTGACACCGAACACTGCCACGCGGCGCAAGGTATCAAGCAGCGCACCGTTTGCGACGGTGTCCAGCCCGACATCACACAGTGAGCGGTAACATGCCAGCAGCGGCGCATAGAGCTGGTCGCGGGTTTCAATAATTGGCCCGCCGTCATAGTTACGGCCATCTAGCTCTGCTTTTGCCCAGTCGCGTGTGGCTTCCATTTTATGCAGCAGACGCTTGAGCAGCTCGCGGTAAGGCTCAGCAACTTCTCCCACCTCTGCCTTCAGGGCGCTGTTGGCTTTCCACATGGAAAGCTCGGTTTTCAGCTGCTCAAGATCGCGCAAATAGAGATCGGCGGCCATCCATCGGCCCAATAACAGCACCTCTCGCGTCACCCGCGCGGTGACATTGGGATTGCCATCTCGGTCACCGCCCATCCAGGAAGCGTAGCGAATAGGCGCGGCATCTAGCGGCAAACGCTCTCCGGCAGTATCGAGTAATAAATTATCCAAATCGCGATGGAAGTCTGGCACTGCCTGCCATAAGGAGTTTTCGATAACCGCGAAGCCCCATTTGGCTTCATCAACAGGGGTTGGCCGCTCATGACGAATCTCATCGGTATGCCACGCTTGACTGATCAACTCTTCCAAGCGCCCCTGGGCGCGGGTTCCACGCTCTGGGTAGTCTTCAGAGCTTTCAATCGCGGTTAGGCACTCGTCGATAGCATCATATTTCTGAATCAACGTACGGCGAATAACTTCTGTGGGGTGGGCAGTCAGCACTAGCTCAACGCGCATACTGGCCAGGGTTTCTACTAACTTACGGGGCGAATTACCCGCCTGCTGTGCACGGCTTAGCAGTTCACCAAGCACTGGCTGGGTACCAGGCTTGTAGTCTTCCACCCGGCGAAAGCGCGCCCGGTAGTGCTGCTCAGCAATATTGGCAAGGTTCAAAAACTGGTTAAACGCGCGCGTCACTGGCAGCAGGTCGCGTTCGGGCAACTGGCGTAGATACTCAATAAGCTCACGCTGCTGCAATGAATCGCCCTGACGTCCCCGCTTGGCATGGGCACGAATCGTTTCAATTTTATCAACAAATGACTGGCCTAAATCATCGGCGATCGTACGGCCCAGGCTATCACCGAGAATACGTACGTTATCACGTAGCGATTCGTGTAGGTCGTGACTCATTGGCATGGCCTCCTTGCGGGGTCGCATTAGTTGTTAAGGGATAAGCGTTTTTTCTTGTGCTTTAGCGGCTTGCCAGTGTGCTTCCATTTCATCCAGCGAGGCATCGGTTAGCGGACGCGCAGCGGCGGCAAACTCGCGCTCTACGTAGCGAAAGCGGCGCTCAAATTTGGCATTCGTGGTACGCAAGCATTGTTCGGGGTCAGCACCCAGTGTGCGAGCTAAATTAGTCACTGCAAACAACAAATCGCCGACTTCTTCTTGAGCGTGCTGTTGGTTACCCTCGGCAAGGGCTTCTTCAACTTCAGCGAGCTCTTCACGGATTTTGTCCAGTACACCGCTGGCATCCGGCCAGTCGAACCCGACCCTGGCAGCACGCTTCGAGAGTTTAGCGGCACGACTGAGCGCTGGCAGCGTACGTGGAACATCGTCAAGTACAGAGGGCGTGCTTTGCTGCGAACGCTCAGCGCGCTCATCGGCCTTGAGCGCTTCCCAACGTGAATTAACGTGCTGGGTTTGTACGTCCTCGGCACTCACCCCAGGTGGACGTCGTGACGCTAGCGTGCCATCAGGAAATACATGCGGATGACGGCGCAACATCTTTACGGTCAACGTATCGACGATGTCGTGAAAGTCGAAGCGCTGCTCTTCGGCACCAAACTGGGCGTAGTAGATCACTTGGAACAGCAGGTCACCCAACTCGCCGGGCAATTCATCAAAAGCGCGCCGCTCAATAGCGTCAGCGACTTCGTAAGCTTCTTCCAGCGTATGGGGCACGATGCTGTCCCAATCTTGCTTAATATCCCAAGGACACCCCTGTTCCGCATTGCGAAGTACCGACATCAATGTCAGCAGATCCTCTACGCTATAACGCATCAGGCGCCTCCTCTACGGACGTTTTTCTCTGGGTCGGCATTGCGCAGGCGACGTACTTCCGTCACGTTGGGCAATTGCTGGATACGGGAAAACAAGCGGCCTAGCGCTTCAAGACCGTCGACTTCCAGCGTGATGCGCAGTCGCGCGATCCCCTCGTCAGTATCCGTCAGCGTATTAACAGCTAATACATTAACCTTCTCGTTGCCTAGTAGCCCGGTTACGTCGCGTAGTAAGCCGGAGCGATCCCAGGCTTGAATTTCAATCGTGACGGGATAACGGGTGTGGGCACGTTCGCCCCACTCTACTTCGATAATGCGCTGGGGCTCTTCCATGCGCAATTGAAGGATGTTGCTGCAATCCTGGCGATGGACGGTGACGCCGCGACCTTGGGTAATAAAGCCAACAATCGGTTCGCCGGGCACTGGCCGACAGCAATTCGCCATGCTGGTTTTTAAGTTACCGACACCCAGCACGGTGATGTCGCTTTTAGTTGCTTTGCTTGGCTGGCGGCGTGGCTTCGCCAGCAACCGATCTAACTGTTCTTGGTCGTCCGTTTCACCAAACAGCTGCTGGGCTTGATGAAGTACTTGACCGATACGCAGGTCGCCCGCGCCAAGCGCCGCATACATATCGTCGGCGTTTTGGTAGTTAACAGCAGCGGCAAGCTTAGCAAGGTCAAGCCCTTCAACATCCAAACGGCGCATCTCTCGCTCGAACAGCGCCCGTCCTTCGTCTAGGTTCTGGTCTCGTGCTTGGTACTTAAACCATGCCTGAATCTTCGCCCGCGCGCGTGAGGTGCGCACATAGCCCAAACTGGGGTTTAACCAGTCGCGGCTGGGGCCGCCTTTGGTGGCCGTTAAAATCTCGACTTGCTGGCCGGTTTTTAACTTATAGGTAAGCGGTACTATCCGGCCATTAATCTTGGCACCACGGCAGCGGTGACCAATTTCGGTATGCACGCGATAAGCGAAGTCGATGGGTGTGGCAATACGCGGCAGGTCAATGACATGACCATCGGGAGTGAACACATAGATACGGTCTGGCGCAACGTCGCTGGAAAGACCTTCACGCAGGTCGCCAAAGCCACCCACTTCATCCTGCCACTCAAGCACTTGGCGCAACCAGGCAATCTTTTCTTCATAGCTACGGCTTTTGGCGTTGGTATCATGCCCTTTATACCGCCAGTGTGCGCACACGCCTAATTCTGCTTCGTCATGCATAGCAAAGGTGCGAATCTGGATTTCCAGCACCTTATTTTCTGGCCCCATCACCGCGGTATGCAGTGACTGGTAACCGTTTTTCTTCGGGTTGGCGATATAGTCATCAAACTCGTTGGGTACATGGTGCCAACGCGAGTGAACAATTCCGAGTACGGTATAACAATCGGCCACATCAGGCACTAAGATGCGCACTGCGCGCACATCGTGCACCTGGGAAAAATCAATCCGTTTGCGCTTCATTTTGCGCCAGATTGAGTAAATGTGCTTGGCTCGCCCATCGACGTCGTAGTGGTGAATATTCTGGGCTTCCATCAAGCTCTTGATGGTTTCCACCACGTCATGAATATAGCGATCACGATCTAAGCGCTTTTCCGCCAGCAGCTTAGCAATCGCTTTGTACTCATCTTCATGCAGATAGCGAAACGATAGGTCTTCAAGTTCCCACTTGATTTGGCCTATCCCAAGCCGGTGAGCCAGCGGCGCATAAATATCAGCCACTTCACGCGCAACTTGTAAGCACTTTTCACGGGGCGCATCTTTTACTTGGCGCAAAGCGCAGGTGCGTTCAGCAATTTTGATCAGTGCAACGCGCACATCTCCGACCATGTTAACCAGCATTTTGCGCAGATTTTCCTGCTGATTATGCTGGCTCATACCATGGTTGGGCGCTAGTGGGTAGCTAATGGCTGCCATTTGCAAAACGCCATCAATCAGCTTAGCGACTTCTTCGCCAAACCGTTTGGTAACGGCGTCTATACTCAGCAGCCCTTCGCGAACCGCGCGATACAGCACGGCAGCCTCAAGGGTTGCTTGATCAAGCTTGAGTTCGGCCAGAATGTCGGCCATTTCCAGCCCCATTCGAAAACTTGAACCTGGCGAGAGCCACACACGGTGGGTTTGCGGCGCCTCTCGCTCCAACTGTTCAGCAAGCTCGCATGCTTGCAAAAGTCGTTCGGGGTCGCGTAGGCGCACATCCTCTTGAAGGCGCGCTAACCACTGCTGTATGTCCACCTTTCCGCTTTCGGTAAGCGGCTGGTCTTCACGCACTTTCACCATGACAATCATTCATCCTTTCAGGGTGACGGCTAGCCACTTTCCGTCACCGAGGCTTGATGCAATGGGCAGGCTAGCCCTCGTATTCAAATAGCATCAGCGTTTCCAGGTGAGCAGTGTGTAAAAACATATCGGCCACTGCTACTTGCTTGACGCGATAACCTGCATGCACAAGATGTGCCGCATCGCGAGCAAGCGTTGCCGGGTCACAAGAAATATAGGCCACCCGGGGTACATTGTAACTACCTAATACTTGGCAAACTGCTTCTGCGCCGCTGCGCGGCGGATCCAGCACAATCGCATCAATTTGCTGATGCTCGCTCAATAGCATTTGCACCTTTTTGGCATCACTTAAGTCTGCTTGCTGGGCATGCACATCCAATAGATTAGCATCAGCGTTAGCGGTAATTCGCTCCACCATCGCTGGATTGCCCTCTACAGCAAGCACCTTTGCTCCTGCGGCGGCTAACGGCAAACTGAAGTTACCAATCCCAGCAAAGAGATCTACGAGCTGTTGCCCTGGCGCTGGCTTTAACCATGCTACCACCTGAGCTACCATCTTTTGGTTAACCTCAGCATTTACCTGTAAAAAGTCACCTGGTGAAAAACGTAACGTCACTAGGCGGGATGCTTTATCACCCGGCAAACAGTGTTCACTTGTGGGTGAACTCGCTCTTTGAATTCCGAGTTCATCAAGATTAAGTACTTCTTGTAGAACGGGTGTAGCGCCACCATGTGCACCATTCCAGTGCAAAACAGGCGTTTCCCGCCCTAACCAAGTGCCGAGCGAGACCTGCTGCTGTTCCGCAAACTGCTGCCAGCGAGCCCTATCTTGATCATGGGCTTTTAACTGACGCACTAGCACTACTGTCGCCTCATCGGTCGCCAGTAATTCGACATGGCCAACGAGACGGGGCGAGGCTAATGTTGCCAGCAGTTGCCGTAACGGAAGAATCAATTTGTTCAGCGCTGGCACCAGCACATGGCACTGCTCAATATCAACTAATCGGTGGCTGTTGGGTGCTCGAAATCCCAGTAGAACATTCCCCTGACCATCTACCCTAACCCCCAAACGGGCGCGACGTCGGTAGTGCTCGCTACCACCATCTAACGCAGCAATAGGACCTAGCGTAAGGCCCTGACGCGCCATTAGCTCGGTGACAACGTCGCGCTTATGCTGGCGTTGTGCAGTAAGATTAAGATGCTGTAAATCACAGCCTCCACACTGCCCAAAGTAAGTACAGGGAGGCTCAACCCGCTGTTCTGAAGAGGTGAGCCGGTTTTTTATATGCGCTTCGTCATACCGCTTACGCGTCACGTGTATCGCGACATCGACATGTTCACCAGGAAGCGCTTGGTCAATAAAGACTGTTTTTCCCTCGACACTGTGCGCTACACCACGGCCATCATGAGCTAAACGCTCAACCACCAGCGTTGTCGAGGTATCATCTTTTGACTCAGTTTTACGGCTAGGTTGGCGAACTAGCCCTGAGTGTCCCGAGGCGGGGCGAGATGGCCGCCGCTTACCCAACATGGCCATCTATAACTCCGGGGCAAATAAGCCTGTGGAAAGGTAGCGATCGCCTCGGTCACAAACGATGAAGACAATGACCGCGTTCTCAGTTTGTTCTGCGATACGCAGTGCTCCAGCCAAGCTGCCACCTGACGACACCCCGGCAAAAATACCTTCTTCACGCGCCAGGCGGCGCATGTGGGCTTCTGCTTCTTGCTGAGAGATATCAAGGGTAATATCAACCCTTGGTGCTTCAAAAATCGACGGCAGGTACTCTTTTGGCCAACGACGAATCCCCGGTATGCTCGCACCATCCGCCGGTTGTAAACCGACAATTTGGATCGCTGGATTTTGTTCCTTGAGATAGCGAGACACCCCCATGATGGTGCCAGTTGTCCCCATTGAACTGACAAAATGCGTCACTTCACCGCCGGTTTGCTGCCACACTTCGGGCCCCGTTGTGCGATAGTGCGCAAGCGGGTTATCTGGATTGGCAAATTGGTTTAGCGGTTTACCTTCGCCTCTTGCAATCATCGCATCGGCAATATCTCGCGCCTCTTCCATCCCACCTTCTTTGCTCGCTGACACCAATGTGGCACCGTAAGCCGCCATAGCCTGCTTACGCTCTTCAGAAGCGTTTTCAGGCATGATTAGCGTCATTTTGTAGCCTTTGATAGCAGCGGCCATGGCCAAGGCAATACCCGTATTACCCGAGGTTGCTTCCACCAGCGTATCGCCTGGAACAATATCGCCCCGTGCTTCAGCTTCACTTAACATAGAGAGGGCCGGGCGATCTTTCACCGAACCAGCAGGGTTATTGCCTTCTAGCTTGGCTAGAAGCGTGTTATTACGACCAGCCGTTATGCGCTTTAAACGAACCAGTGGCGTATTGCCAACCACATCTTCGAGCGTCGGATAATTCATCGTACATTCCTTATCATCACCATTATGCTGCATTATATCGGCGCTGCCGTTAGCTTGACAGGCAACCTCATTGAATCAACGAGCTTCTCTCATGTCTTTAAACACGCGCTTACTCTTTGCGTTACTCGGGCTTCCACTTCTTGTCTATGCCGTCATGGCACTATTGCTGGTGGTGCAAAGCGAGACCACCGGCCGTGACATGCTAGAAGAGCGCTTAGTTAGCGCTGGTGAATTACTGGCACCAAGCCTGGGTAACGCCATGATAGATGGCGACTTGCCTCGTTTGGAAGCCATTGCCAGACAGCTTCTGGAGCACAAAGGGTTACGTGCGGTGACGCTTTTCGACGAGCAAGGGAGTCGCTTATTGGTACTGGGACATTCGATACCTCCCCCCCCTCGCCTAAATGTCCCCAATGCTACGACACTCACCATGGATGAAGCTATTTGGCGTTTACAGGTACCTCTAACCACGTCTTACGGCCAACCATTTAATCTCGCTAATACTGGCTGGCTTGAAGCCGAAATGGACATACGCACGCTTAAACTGGAGCGCTATAAGCTCATTGCTAGCCTCAGCTTAGGCGGCATGCTGCTTGGGCTGCTGCTTTTTTTAGTCGCGTTTGCGATCAGCCGCTACGCTACTCGCCCAATTGAAGATGCGAACCAAGCGCTTTACCGCCTATCCCGGGGGGACTACCGGCCTTATATGGCGGCTGCCCGCCCTACCGAGTTTCGGCAACTGGCAGAACATATCAATGGGTTAGCGGAACATTTTCGGCAAGCTCAGCATGATATGCAAAGCCAAATCGAGCAAGCGACCAGTGAACTGCAAGAGTCCATGGAGACGATTGAAGAGCAAAATATCAAACTCGACCTTGCTCATCGAAGCGCACTACGCGCGAATGCAGTGAAGTCCGAATTTTTGGCTAATATGAGCCACGAAATCCGCACCCCTTTAAATGGCATCATTGGTTTTTGCCGTTTATTAGGCCGCTCGTCTCTCGACGCTCGGCAGAAAGAATGGCTAGAACATGTGCACCGTGCGTGCGATAACCTGTTGATGCTAGTCAATGATGTGTTGGATTTCTCGAAACTAGAGGCCGACCGGCTGACGTTAGAAGAAGTCGATATCGATCTTGTGTCGCTGATGGATGAAGTTGTTGGCCTTCATGCACCTGAAGCTCAGCGCAAACGGCTGCATTTAGTGGCGATGGTTTATGACGATGTGCCGTCAACGCTTTGCGGCGACCCGCTACGCATCCATCAAGTCCTCAATAATTTGACCAGCAATGCCCTGAAATTTACCCAGAAGGGAGAAGTCATCATTCGTGTCATGCTGGACAGTCAGGAGGGCCAGCATGTTGTGCTGCGTATTAGCGTTAGTGACACAGGCATTGGCTTGAACGAACAACAACAAAAGCAGCTATTTAGCGCCTTTTCCCAGGCAGATCCTAGTCACTCCAGACAGTTTGGCGGCAGTGGTTTAGGGCTGACGATTTGCAGGCAATTAGTTCAACGAATGGGGGGAGAGATTTCTGTTGATAGTGAGCCTGGAGAAGGTGCAACCTTTTCATTTACGTTGCCACTACTTGCCGACATGAGCAAGGAACGGCCACAGGAACTCTCACTCGACGGCTCAATTATTCGTTTACATGAGCCCCATCTACCCACTCGCAATGTGTTGGAACACTTAATGGAACGCTGGGGCGCAACGGCCGTCTCTTTCATTGAATCTGGCAACGAGCAACTGCTACTGCTGAGCCTAGATCATGATGACTTCAGCGGTGAGCGAAAGACCTATTGGCAGTCAGTAATTGCTCAAGCGCCCTGCCCAACACTCATCCTTGCAAACGCCACTAGCTTTGAACTGCCTCACTGGGAGCTTCCTAATGGGGGGGATATACTGTGTAAACCATTTACCAGAACTCAATTGATAGCCACGTTCAAACAACTACTGGAACCTGTCACAGCCACTATTTCTGCCAACGCACAAACGGTTAAAGCGCTCCCTTCGTCAACATTCACGGTGCTGATCGTTGACGATAATGCGCCCAACCGCGAGCTATTAAAGGCTATGCTCGAAAATGAGCATATCAACATTGTATTGGCTGCCAGCGGCCAGGAAGCGTTGGATTACGCGCGTCAGAACGAAGCAGACATGGTGCTAATGGATATTCGTATGCCTGATATGGACGGCGTTCAAACCACCCAGGCTTTGCGGCGTATTAATAATAGCTGGGCGCGCTGCCCAATTATTGCCGTGACCGCACACGTGCTAAGCGATGAACGTCAGCAGTGGCTTGTGGAGGGTTTAGACGACGTATTAGTGAAGCCTATCAATGAAACTCAACTGCAACAGCAATTTCAACGCTTCTTGGGCATTACGCTGCCAATCAGTCCGCTGTTACAGACGTCCCCAAAAGCCCCTGCTCTTGGATATACACCTGCTGCGTTATCCGTCATTGATCTTGAGCTCGGCACGCGCCTAGCAGGCGGCAACCCCGAGTTCGCCAAACAGCAACTAAAGCGACTGATCGATAGCCTAAGTGAATGCGAACAGCAAATTCGCAGCGCTTTCGAAGAAAACAACCTGACGGCCTTGCTCGATCATGTTCATGCGCTCAATGGTGCCAGCCGTTACTGCGGAGCACCCGAGCTCGCGCTAACGGTCGAAACGTTGGAGACACGCTTACGCACCGGGGGCTTGGAACAGGCTGAAAATTTACTTGATAAGCTGTATGCCGCCATCAAACGCCTCAGGGAGCAGCGGAGCACGTTAAATCAGCGCTAGTCCGTTAGCGCTCAAGTACTAGCGTTCAAGTACTAGCGTTCAAGTACTAGCATTCAAGTACTAGCATTCAAGTACCACAAATGCCACCGCGTAATCTGCTTCATCACTGAGCGTTATATGAGTAGCCGAGGCGCCGCTAGCTTGAAATAGACGAAGCGCCTCACCACTTAGCTGCAGGCTTGGCTTGCCCAGCGAATCATTGAGGATCTGAATATCGCCCCATTGCATACCGTTTCGCAAACCAAGCCCAAGCGCTTTAACATACGCTTCTTTTGCTGCAAAACGCTTTGCCAAATAGCTAGCGGGATGACCTTTTGTCTGCCACACAGCTTGCTCTTCAGGGCCTAAAATTCGCTGGGCAAAGCGTGGCCCATGGCGTTTTACTGCCTTAGCAAAGCGCTCGACCCGGGCGATATCCGACCCAATTCCGACAATCATCTTAGTGGCTACAGCAACCGTCATGCTTGTGTTCGTGCTCATGTTCATGCTCATGAGCATCTAACGCCGCCATTAACCCAGCTTCCTGACCAGCAATGATCAAGCGTTTCATTTCTTGAATGGCGCCCTTCAAGCCGACAAAAAGAGCTCGAGCAATAATTGCGTGACCAATATTGAGCTCATTAACACCCGGCAGCGCAGCAATCGCCTCAACGTTGTGGTAGTGCAAGCCATGCCCAGCATTAACCACTAAGCCAGCAGAAACAGCGTGAATGGCCGCTGCACTCAGGCGTTCATATTCAGCAATAGCAGCCGCACTGCCAGGTTTTGCTTCTGCATAGGCACCTGTATGCAGCTCAATCGTTGGTGCCCCTGCACGAATGGCAGCGTCAATTTGCGCGTTATCAGGATCGATGAACAAAGACACGTCGCAACCGGCTGCGCTTAAGCGCTGACAGGCATTGGCAATAAGATCAAAACCACCCACAACGTCCAAGCCACCTTCGGTGGTTAGCTCTTCACGCTTTTCTGGTACTAAACACACGTGTGCCGGGCGTATTTCCTCAGCCAGCAGTAGCATTTCTTCAGTGACAGCCATCTCTAAATTCATGCGCGTATTAAGCATTTCTGCCAATAGGCGAACGTCTCTAGGCTGAATATGGCGACGATCTTCACGCAGGTGAACCGTGATGCCGTCAGCGCCCGCTTCTTCTGCTAATAGTGCCGCTTGAACGGGATCAGGGTAACGAGTACCACGCGCTTGGCGTAGCGTCGCAATGTGATCGATGTTAACGCCTAATAAAATCCGCGGAGGATGCATCGCGTGTCTCCAATAAGTGATATCAAAATGCCCACCTAGCGCTGTCGGCGGCGGGCCAAATCGAGCATTAGTTCTCGGGAACGTAAAGCAGTCGCGCCTAAATGAGGCGCAAGCGCTGCCCGCATCACCGCTTTTAATGCACTTGCTAAGCCAACGGGCTTCCAATCGCCTTGATCAATATAGCGCAGCGTGCGACCTTCGATGCCCTGCTCAGCAGGTACAAAAGCACGACTTGCTGCATCAAATCGATAACGCGTTTGGGGATCAAGCGCACCGCCATCGTAAGTACAAAAACGCGGCGTTGCCTCTAACGTCTCCAACAGCGCCCATTCAAAACGTCGCAGCGCCAAGGCGCGGTTCGCCGGTGTTGGCAATGCCTCTAACAGCGCGCTATAAAATGCAAAAACCTCTGGCGCTGCAAGCTCCAAAGGCAGTAGACGCGTGGCTATTTCATTCGCATATAAGCCGCAGAGCAACCCTTCTCCAGCTAGCAATGCCGTCTGGCCTCGCGACTCCATCAGCATTAATCGTTTTAGCTCACGCTCGCCGCGCCACGACACAAACAAAGGGGTAAAGGGTTGCAGCCGTTGACGCGACTTAGAACCTGGCCGCTGCCCTCCATGGGCAACGGCGCGGATACGACCATGGTTAAGGGTTAACAAATCCACCAGCGCACTGGTTTCACGGTAAGGCCTGCGATGCAGTAAAAACGCTGGCTCTGCCGACATGGAAGCACTCAATCGAGATCGTAACCCAAGCTCTTTAATGCCCGCTCATCATCAGACCAGCCGCGCTTCACTTTCACCCATAGATTGAGCATTACCTTGGTACCCAAGGCGCGCTCCATATCTAGGCGGGCTTCGCGACCAATGCTTTTAATACGCTCGCCATTCTCACCGATCAAGATAACCTTTTGCCCCTGACGTTCGACCAGGATTAAGGCACTGATATGGGTCACACGCTCGGTTTCACGGAACTCTTCGATTTCCACGGTCATTTGATACGGCAGCTCATCACCAAGCTGACGCATGACTTTTTCACGCACCAACTCAGCCGCCATGAAGCGCAAGCTCTTGTCAGTGATTTGATCTTCCGGGAAAAAGTGAACGCTCTCTGGCAAGTATTTGGCAACTTCCTGCTCGAGCGTATCAACTTGGGTGCCATGCTTGGCAGAAATAGGCACAACCGCAGCAAACTCACGGCGTGCACCTACTTCAGCTAACCAGGGTAACAAGTCACCTTTATCGTTTAAGCGATCTACCTTGTTGACCGCTAGAATCACTGGTGCTTTCACGTGCTCAAGCCGCTTTAGCACGGCTTGGTCTTCATCCGTCCAACGAGTGCGGTCAATAATAAACACCACACAGTCAACATCACGTAACGCCTGTGTTGCGGCTTGATTCATAAAGCGGTTGATCGCTTTATTGCGGTCTTTGGACATGATGTGCATGCCAGGCGTATCAACATAGATGAACTGTGTCTCTTCTACCGTCTTAATACCCATTACCTGATGCCGCGTGGTTTGAGGGCGACGCGAAGTAATAGAGATCTTTTGCCCTAGAATCCGGTTCATGAGGGTTGATTTGCCTACGTTGGGCCGCCCAACGATGGCCACGAAGCCGCAGGTTTGACTCATGACTTGTCTCCAGGTGTTTTTTCAAGGTGGAATAGCGCTTCTTCAGCTGCCTGTTGTTCAGCATGGCGGCGGCTGGGACCTTTACCAGTGGTATGCTCGGTTAGCAAATCAATGTAGCACTCCACGGTAAAGGTCTGGGCATGCGCCTCCCCCTTTACAGAGACTACTTCATAGCGTGGCAACGCTGCCTGACGCGATTGCAAAAATTCTTGCAAACGTGTTTTGGGATCTTTCTGGGTATCTTGTAGCGAAATATTTTCAAGCCGCTCGGCGTACCATGCCAGCACACGTTGACGAACTACGTCCATGCCCGCATCTAAATAAATAGCGCCAATCACAGCTTCTACTGCATCAGCCAAAATGGATTCGCGGCGATGCCCGCCGCTCTTCATTTCTCCCGAGCCAAGCCGTAAGCATTCGCCGAACTCCATTTCTCGAGCCAACTCAGCCAATGTCTGGCCTTTTACCAAACGCGCTCTAAGACGTGATAATTGTCCTTCCCTAGCCTGAGGGAAACGTTGAAAAAGCGCCTCAGCGATTACAAAATTGACGATAGAGTCACCCAGAAATTCCAGGCGCTCATTGTTACGACCACCGTAGCTACGATGGGTCATGGCCAGTTCCATCAGCGTAGGGTCACCGAAGGTATGGCCGATTCGTCGGCAAAAAGCGGTTAAGGAATTACTCACAGTGCTCCTACGTCGTTGACGTTAACTAATATGACAGCATTAACAATTTCTAAACTATTTTTCATTCAATACGCCGCACGCTGGTAAAGCTAGGCAAGCCACCGTCCCAATGCATCCAAACGGCAAACGCTCTTCCAACAATATTATCTTCAGGAACAAACCCCCAATAACGGCTATCGTTGGAGTGGTCACGGTTATCACCCATCGTGAAATAGTGCCCATCCGGAACAACCACTTCGCGCATCTGGGGGCCAGGATCGCGGGGGTTATTATATATATAGTGGCTAATGCTACCTAATTGCTCTTCCAATAATAGCTGTTGCGGCGAAAGTTCGGGGCCTTCTTCAATCAATGCTTTAGTGACTGGCTCACCGTTAACATACAGCTGTTTTCCCTCATAGCGAATACGGTCACCCGGCAAACCAACCACACGTTTAATAAAGTTGACCGATGGCTCCTCTGGAAAGCGGAACACCATCACGTCGCCGCGCTCGGGATCATCAACTTCTAAAAAACGGCTGTGCAGCACCGGTAATCGCAGGCCATAGGCAAACTTATTCACCAAGATAAAGTCACCCACTTCAAGCGTCGGCTTCATTGATCCAGATGGAATTTGAAACGGCTCAATAATAAAACTACGTACGACCAACACCACCAGCAGAACTGGAAAAAATGAGCGTGAGTAGTCAATCGGCCATGGCTCTTTGAGCAACGTCTCTCGAGTCGTTCCATCCAGGCCTTCCGTGGTAGCTGCTTCAGCAGCGGCCAATCGCTCACGCCGCTTAGGTCTAAGCCAAAGCACATCCAGCAAATATATTGCCCCAGAAAGTGCAACGGCAATCACCAGTAATAATGAAAAATCCATGTGGGGTAAGTATCCCTAGTCGTTTACCTTGAGCACAGCAAGGAAGGCATCCTGGGGAATTTCAACACGCCCCACCTGTTTCATCCGTTTCTTACCGGCCTTCTGTTTTTCCAATAGTTTCTTCTTACGGCTTACATCACCGCCGTAACATTTGGCCGTCACGTTTTTACGCAGCGCTTTGACTGTTGAGCGCGCGACAACCTGGCCACCAATAGCGGCTTGAATAGCCACATCAAACATTTGCCGCGGAATCAGCTCTTTCATTTTTTCCACTAGCAGGCGACCACGGTTATGCGCATGGTCACGGTGGATAATGACGGCCAGTGCGTCAACTTTATCGCCATTGATCAGCACGTCCAGGCGAACCAACTTAGCCGCTTCAAAACGTTCGAAGTTGTACTCAAGTGATGCATAACCACGAGAAATAGACTTCAAACGATCAAAGAAATCCATGACCACTTCTGACATGGGCAGTTCATAGGTTAACTGGATCTGATTACCCAGAAACTGCATATCTAATTGCGTACCGCGACGCTGCTCACACTCAGCAATCACGTTACCAACATACTCCTGAGGAACCAGAATACTGGCACGCACGATGGGTTCACGCATCTCATCAACGTCTGCCATATCAGGCAATTTCGAGGGGTTCGATACGTATTGAATCTCGCCGTTTTTCATGGCGAGTTCATACACCACCGTCGGCGCTGTGGTCAGCAGATCAAGATCATATTCACGCTCTAAGCGCTCTTGAATGATCTCCATATGCAGCGTACCCAGGAAGCCGACGCGGAAACCAAAGCCCAATGCATCCGAGTTTTCCGGCTCATATTCAAGCGAAGCATCATTGAGCGCAAGCTTCTCAAGCGCGTCCCGAAAGTCTTCGTAGTCATCGGCACTAACCGGGAACATACCTGCATATACCTGCGGCTTCACTTTTTGGAAACCAGGCAGGCGGGGAACATCAGGGGTTTTGGTGTGGGTGATTGTATCGCCCACCGGTGCTCCGTGGATCTCCTTGATGCCAGCGACAATAAAGCCTACTTCACCAGCACGCAAAATATTGGTCTCTTTGCGAAGCGGTGTAAAGATCCCTACTTCGGTGGCCCCCCAGTCACGCCCTGTGGACTTGATGCGGATTTTGTCGCCTTTGCGCAATGTTCCGTCGAATAAGCGCACTAGCGAGACAACCCCAAGATAGTTATCGAACCAAGAGTCGATAATAAGCGCTTGCAAGGGTGCTTCCGGGTCACCTTTAGGTGGCGGAATATCCCGCACTAACCGCTCTAATAAGGCGTCGATGCCGATACCGCTTTTAGCCGACACTTGGCAGGCATCGGTGGCATCCAAACCGATAATTTCTTCGACTTCCTGTGCGACACGATCAGGGTCAGCCTGGGGCAAATCAATCTTGTTAAGTACTGGGAGTACTTCCAAGCCTTGTTCAATTGCGGTGTAGCAGTTGGCAACCGATTGAGCCTCCACACCTTGTGCGGCGTCTACCACCAACAACGCCCCTTCACAGGCATAAAGAGAACGCGACACCTCGTAAGAGAAGTCCACGTGCCCAGGCGTGTCAATGAAGTTGAGTTGATAGACTTCACCGTCTGCAGCCGTGTAGTCAAGCGTGACGGACTGCGCCTTGATGGTAATACCACGCTCGCGCTCAATATCCATGGAGTCGAGCACTTGCTCCTTAAGCTCTCGCTCGGTCAAACCGCCGCAGGTCTGAATCAAACGATCTGATAGCGTCGATTTACCATGATCAATATGCGCAATGATGGAGAAGTTGCGTATGTGCTTGAGCTTTCCGCTGGAAACGTCTTGAGACATCGAGTGTGTTCTGCCTTATGGGTGTGCAAGGTTGTAGCTGGCTTTATAGAGCCAATGTGCGCAGGCAATAAAGATTGCCGCACGACTACTTTGCCAATGTTCGTCAAAAAGATAAGCGCTATTGTAGCGATATGCGGGGGATAGGAACAGCAGTCCGGCGAGAACCGCCGGACTGGAGAGACAATCAGTGGATTACTCTAGACGTAAAGCCACAAATAGCGAGCGTCCATCTCGATACAAGCGCAATGGAATTGCGCGATCATCTGGCAGTTCTTCAACAATTCTCAACAGCTCATCTGCCGAAGCAACGCTGCGATGGTCAATACTGACTAATATATCGCCCACACGCAGCCCCGCTTGCGAGCCAACACTGTCGGGTTCGACCTGACGCACTTCCACGCCACCACCAATATTTAGGCGCTCACGGGTTGCCTCATCAACTTCTACCACAGCCACACCCAGACGAACCTGATTATTGCTGCTCGAACTATCGCTATGACCAGCTTCTAAATCAGGCCAACTACCCAGTTCAAGCGTTTCGGTTACCTCTTCGCCATCGCGCATCAGCGTTAAATCCACATCACTGCCAGGAGCAACGCGACCAATCAGACGCGGTAACGTGCTGGAACGATCAACCTCTTCACCGTTCACTGCAATAATGACGTCCCCTGCTTGAAGACCACCTTGCGCCGCAGGCCCATCCGGATCTAGGTCAGCAATCAGCGCGCCAATGGCTTCCTCCATGCCAAACGACTCAGCAAGATCACGAGACACAGGCTGAATCATTACGCCCAACCATCCACGATTCACATGTCCGTCTTCACGTAGCTGATCGGCCACATCCATGGCTACGTTAATGGGAATAGCAAAAGAGAGCCCCATGAAGCCACCGCTACGCGTCAGTATTTGTGAGTTAATACCGACGACTTCCCCTTCAAGATTAAATAAGGGGCCACCGGAATTACCTGGATTAATAGCAACGTCGGTTTGGATAAAAGGTACATAAACATCACGGGGCAGCGTGCGGTTAATAGCACTTACAATGCCAGCAGATACAGAGTGGTCAAAACCAAAGGGTGAGCCTATGGCAGCCACCCACTCACCGACTTTTAATTCATCGGAGTCGCCCAGATCAAGCACTGGTAAATTGTTGGCATCCACCTTCAGTAGCGCAACATCTGTTTGCGTATCGCTACCCACTAGCTCTGCGGTTAGTTCTCGACGGTCGTTTAATCGCACAAGAATTTCATCAGCATCTTGAACCACGTGGGCGTTCGTCAGCACGTAACCATCTGCACTAATGACGAAACCAGAACCAAGTGACTGGCGCTCTTCACTGCGGTTCGGCCCTCGACCAGGGGGAGGCGTAGGAAAACTATCGCCAAAAAAGTGGCGGAATATTTCAGGGATATCCTGGCCACCGAACCCTTGAATAGAAGGCCCAGAGCTACGCTGAATCGTCCTGCTAGTAGAGATATTGACCACACCAGGGGCAGCGTCTTCTACCAATTTGGTAAAGTCTGGCAAGTTCTGCGCGTGGGCATTTTGCCCAACGACCAAAAGCACAATAAAGCACAACCAAAGTGCGGAAGGAAAAACCAAGCGCTTCATGCAACAGCTCCTAATCAAGCAAAAGTACTAACTACGTACTAAACACAAGGGAGTGCAACTCTCAGCGAGTTACAGGAGTATTAACTGACCAGACGCGGGCGGAAGCGTTCCACTCGTCCGCGTAGTAGATATTTCAGGATGACGACAGCGCCAATTAAGGTACTAAAAAATAGCATCGCACAAACCCCATTACTCGCCCCCATTCCTGACGCCGTACCAGAAATGATGATGGCAAATAGGAGTGGTAATGCATAAACGAGCAGCGCCAGAATATTTACATCACTCTTAGTAACGGTGAACGAAACTGAGCTACCTATTGGATAAAGGCTTGAATATTGCGAGGGCAAACCGCCCGGATCAATGACGGTGCGTGGTTGACGGCGAGCTAACAACCCTGCGCCACACCCACGCCCTTCAGCACACTGCTGACAAGCGACACTGCTCGACACATCGACCACTAATCCTGCTCTAGAGTGAGCAATGACGGTGCCTGAGCGTACGATAGCATTGCAATCTGTAGTGTTCACAACGATGTACCTGGTTATTCAAATTGCACTGACTGAACAATGCGCTGCAACAATTCAACGGGCAGCTCGCCGATGCCCACTAATTGCCAGCTCTGATCTCCGACATCAATCAACGACACAGCAGCGTTAGATACACCGACTCGATGAAGACCTTCCTCCAACGCTGGCTGACTGGCGGGCGATACAAACACGCTCACAGCCGCTAACCCGTCGCTATACACACGCTGGCCGCTTTGCTGCCCTGGCTCCAAGGGCTGCTCGACAAATCCTTCAGGCAGCCAAGTTACTTGCCAAGGCTGGTCAAGCATCTGCTCATCGCTGGGGCTGGGCACTTCACCACTATAGGCGGTAGGAGAGTGAAGCTGGGTAACCTGGAAGGTTTCAAGGACACGGCCTTGAGCATCGCTAAGCACATGCTTAAGCAACAGTCCTGTCGCTCGATCGATCCACCAAGTATGTTGATATCGCTGGCTATCGATAGGCGAAAAGCGAAGCTCTACAGCATCACGCTCAGCTACGCGTGTTTTATCCTGAAGCGTTATGTCATAGTACTCGGCAACATGCTCTGCCCATGCTTCTGGTGCAGATACTGAGTCAGACTCGCCAGCTGGAAACCAAGCTAAATGCCCAGCGATGGAACGGCGTTCAACGCTAACGGACGGGCCATCCAGGTGCTGCACAACTTGTTGGCGAACGCCATCTCGAACACGGTGGGAGAGCGCCAGTGTTCTCACCCCTATCGCATCAATAGAAACCGCACGCGCTTGAAACTCAAAGCAGTGCCCAGCATAGACACTGGCCACTAGCCACTCATGAGCAGTAGTGTAAGGGGCTTGGCTGGGAGCATCTGCGCAGGAAAGCGATGGGTAGCTATCAGCTTTCAAATGGAGAGGCAGTAAACTGGCGCTCAATACACACAGGCCAACTACCAACTTACCTCTCCCGTATAGATATTTACCTATCACGTTTCCAGCCACGCGGGCCCTCACTTGGTTAAAAAAGTTGGCCAACGCACCTAATATTAACGTTGTCCTAAAGGCTCCGTTACTGAAGAAGAGCGCATTAATGGCATCCAGCTATCACCACTTCCACCGGCAGCACCTTGCGCGTGCTGCTCAAGGTACGTCTTAAGCAGGCGAATCTGGTCAGCATCAATAGCCAGTGTCTGCTGGGCCATGTCCCCTTGGGGCGCATGAGGTGTTGAGAACCCAGCGTCGCTGACATTCATAAAGCCGCCTTGTCCAGATTGGCCATTCACACGAAACGGCGTTTGTTCAAACATCGGCATTTCTGATGGCGTCATGGAAGCGGGTTTAGAAGCCGCGAGATTAACAGGCTGAACCTGCACACCACTGCCGGACTGGGCAGCAATGCTATCGCCTGCATTCTGCGCGCTACCAGACGTTGTGTTGCCGTTGTTAAAGAACTGCACCCCGGTAATAACCATCAGTGAAACGGCAGCCGCTACCCCGGCACCACGGGCAAAGGAAAGTCCACCAGAACGAGTGGGAATAACCACGGTGTCGTCTTCAAGGGCTGGAGCAGGTTCATCGCGCAATCGATCCATAATGCCAGCAGAAAGATCGATGCTCACATCGACATTTCTTTCACGCTGCATCATGCTGCGCGCCAAATGGTAGCGCCGCCATGTCTCCGCCGCATCAGAATCGTCAGGCAATGACTTCAACACTCGGCGCAATTCAAGCTCGTCACTTTCGCTATCCATCAATGCTGAAAGCGACTCCCGTGTGTTATGACTCATACTTCACACCCTCACACTGTGTTGTTAGAAGCGCTGCGGTGACACTGCTACCCAGTGTTTACCACCACAGCCACTCCACAGGCCAAGACCTTGTTTCAAATCGCCAATTCCTAAACGCTTAATTATCAGCAGATTAAACTGTTTGACTACTGAACATTGAACGTTCACTTGGCGCTTACTCGACCCAACTAAGATCGTCAGGTTCTATGACGCTTCACTTTCCAGACAGTTCACAAAAAATCTAAAAACGTAATCAAATGTGAATTTAGCGCCCTAAACCTACCACCATCTGCCCCTTACTCATCACGACTGTTCCGGGCCGTTGTCACTAATGGGCGTATATGCTCATCAACCGCCTCACGGGCGCGAAAAATACGCGAACGCACAGTTCCTACGGGGCACTGCATCACTTGGGCAATATCCTCATACGCAAGACCATCCAGTTCACGCAGCGTGATCGCCGTGCGTAAATCATCTGGCAGATTTTCGATGGCTTCGTAAACGGCTGCCTCCAACTGATCCCGAGCAATCGATGCCTCTGGCGACTCAGCGTCAGCCAACCGTCCGCTCTGGTCAACCATTTCAGCATCGACAATATCTAGATCACTGCCGGGCGGTCTACGCCCCCGAGACACTAAATGGTTTTTGGCAGTGTTGATCGCGATACGGTACATCCATGTGTAAAACGCACTTTCCGAGCGAAATTTCCCCAGTGCTCGATACGCTTTGATAAAGGCTTCTTGCGCCACGTCTTGTACTTCGGAGTGATCGTGAACATAACGACCGATCAGCCCAATAATTTTGTGCTGGTATTTTTTGACCAATAGATCGAAAGCGCGTGTATCACCTTTTTGGGCACGTTCAACCAACTGCTGGTCTGTTTCACGAGTGCCCATTCACACCCCCCTCCCGCTCGTGCGACGCACGCCGAGCGCTATTTCTCTTCGCCCTTTCATGTGGGCCTTCACAGCAAGCAGCATAGTGTCCCTTGGGCATTGGTTAATCTTAATGATGACAGATAATAATGAATGATTCGCCTACCACATTCAGTGTAAAAAAGTATTCAGTGGTGCTTAGTGTTGCGCGTTCTTAGCGAGGCATCAAGCGCTTACACACACTCCCCCTCATTCCTCTCAACTTTCTTCACAGCCCCCACAAAATCTTGACCGTGACACTTTTCGACAAGATCAAGTTCCGTAACAATTGATTTTTACCTGCCTGACACGCCATAGTAGAGCCACTTTTAAGTCCATAGCGCATGCACAGGTAGCACGATGTCAGATCAGCAGGTTAATAACCTTAACGTCCTCGCACAGGATGTTCTCACCACCCCCGAAGCCCTTAAACAGACTATTCCGCTTACAGAAGCTGCGGAACGCTCTGTTATTGAGGGTCGCCATACCATCCAAAACATCCTCGATGGTAAAGATCACCGGCTTCTCGTCGTTGTAGGTCCATGCTCCATCCATGATGTCGATGCCGCACTGGACTATGCTCGCCGCCTGCGTAAATTGGCAGACCAAGTGAGCGACAGCCTGTTCATTGTCATGCGCGTCTATTTCGAAAAACCCCGTACCACAGTAGGTTGGAAAGGGCTGATAAACGACCCTCATCTTAACGACTCTTTCGAAATTGATGAAGGCCTCCATATCGCGCGCAAGCTACTTGTCGATCTGGCTGAGCTTGGCCTGCCGCTCGCAACGGAAGCGTTAGACCCGATCTCCCCCCAGTATATGCAAGACTGCATTAGCTGGTCTGCAATCGGCGCACGCACCACAGAATCGCAAACCCATCGTGAAATGGCATCAGGGCTCTCCTGCCCCGTCGGCTTCAAAAACGGCACCGACGGCAGCCTCGACGTCGCTATTAATGCCCTGCAGTCTGTTGCCAGCCCGCATAACTTCCTGGGTATCAACAACGCAGGCCAAGTTGCCATTATCCGTACACGGGGTAACGCTTACGGCCACGTCGTGTTGCGCGGCGGTAATGGCAAGCCAAATTACGATAGCGTCAGCGTTGCTCTGGCAGAAAAAGAGCTTAAGAAAGCTGATCTTTCAGCCAACATTATGATCGACTGCTCTCACGCTAACTCTAATAAAGATGCTGGCCTACAGCCGCTGGTGCTCGAAAACGTCACCAACCAAATCCTAGAAGGCAACAGGTCCATTATTGGCCTGATGGTCGAGTCAAATATTGGCTGGGGCAACCAGAAAGTTCCTGCCGACCTTAGCCAGCTAACCTATGGCGTTTCCATCACCGACGCCTGCATTGATTGGGACACAACGGTTGAGACCTTTACCCGCATGAACGACAAGCTTGCGCCAGTGCTCGCCCAGCGCATCGCACAGTAAAAAACGGCTAGCAACCATAAGCGCCCCGCAAGGTAATTCGCCTTAGCGGGGCGTTTTTATTGCTGCCTTTTAATACTACCTTTTATTACGGCATGATCTCTCGTTTGAACGGCGGCAGTGCATCTAGCAACGCCTGGCCATATCGACGCGTAATCACCCGGCGGTCCAACAGCGTGATAACACCGCGGTCGCTCTCCTTACGGATCAATCGCCCACAGGCCTGCACTAGCTTGATTGACGCATCTGGAACGCTAATCCGCATAAACGGGTTACCGCCCTGGCTTTCAATCCATTCGGCAAGCGTAGCCCCCACAGGATCATCTGGCACTGCAAATGGCAGTCGGGTAATCACCACATGGGTGAGGTAGTCGCCAGGCAAGTCGATACCTTCAGCAAAACTAGCCAAGCCAAAAATGATGCTCCCATTGCCATCGTCGACAGCCGCGCGATGACGCTCAAGCAATTCATGCTTGGGTAACGCATCCTGCGCTAACACGCGCCCCTTAGCCGCCGCAGGCAAGGCTTTTTCCACTGCTCGCAATTGCGCCCGGGAAGAAAACAGCACCAGTGCCGCTTCGTCGTCTCCCAGTTGGGTCACGAAATTAACAATGGCGCTTTCATGGGCATCACGATCACTGGGATCGGTCGCCTCCTTCGGCACGCGCAGAATGGCCTTGGCGTAATCAAAGGGGCTCGGCAACGCCTGATAGCGGTAGCGGTTTGCTAGCCCAGCACGCTCTTGAATTCGCTCAAAACGCCCCAGCGCGGTTAGTGTTGCTGATGTTACTACCGCGCCATGGCAGCGCCCCCACAAATGTTTCGCGAGGGTATGCGCTGCGGATACGGGGCTTGCCGAAAACTCAATTTCCGGCTCTCCCGCCACACGACTAAGCGTGATCCAACGAGCACTGGGCGGCGCATTGGCAGCATCCTGCTCACTGAACGCTTGCCATAGTGAATGGGCATCAAGCGAACGCCCATGCAGCAGTGCAATCAGCGGCAACCACGTGTCGGCTTGATCCCTATCCAACCCTGTTTGCTTCTCAGGGTCGAGGCTTTCGCGCAGAATATCGCTAATGCTCTCCAGACTGCGTGACAGCGTGGCGAACATAACCAGTAGTTGCTGAGCTTGTTCGCGAAGCGCTTCTGGTACCTGACCTTTTTCAAAACGAAGTTGATGATTAGCTTCTTCATCCGACAAGCCGTTTTCCCGCCCAGCCAGCTGGTGCCCCATGCTAAATACATCGCCTAAAGCGGGCTCTAAGCTATGCAGCAGCTCAGGTAGCCCAGCGAGCAAACGCGCAATCGTCGGCTGAACTGCTAACCCTTGATGCAGATCGGTTAGGCTGCTTTTCAGTGTTTTTAACCACCGCAGGCAGCCATGCACCGCAAAGCGATGGGCAAAGTGGGAAAGCGCCTTATCCGGCAGGTGGTGGCCTTCATCAAAGACAAAAATGCAGTCAGCGGGATCGGGTAGAATCGCCCCACCACCCAGCGCTAGGTCAGCAAGAACCAAGTCATGGTTGGCCACGATTATATCGGCATCTTCCAGATCACGCCGGGAACGGAAAAAGGCACAGGCACCGAAATGACCACAACGACGCCCGGTGCACTGACGATGATCCACCGTAAGCTGTCGCCAATGACCGTCGTCGATCGACGCCGACCACGTATCGCGATCACCTGCCCATTCACCTTTTCCGTAAGCTTCGGCCAGATCCGTGGCTAATAGGGAAAAGTCACTACTGTGGGATTGAAGTAACTGCTCAAACAGCGACAGTGTTGGGTTTGGCTCAGAGCCTTCTAACGCCTGATCAAGGCGCGCAACACATACGTACCTGCCGCGCCCTTTTGCCAAGGCGTAACGAAAGGCAATACCGCTATGACTGGCAAGCGAAGGCAAGTCCTGATTAAGCACCTGCTCTTGCAGTGCCACCGTCGCGGTGGAAACAATCAATCGCTTTCCCTGCGCCTTAGCAATCGGCAATGCGGCAATCAGATAGGCAAGCGTTTTACCGGTTCCGGTACCCGCTTCCAGCACACATACATGATTATCGTTTGTGCGCTTGCCTTCACTATCCTGCTCAATGCCACCTAGCGTACGAGCGATTTCTGCGATCATCAGACGCTGGCCGTAGCGTGGTGTCAGCTCAAGCTTCTCCACCACGCGACGATAGGCGTCTTGAATATCGCTTTTCAGCGCATTATCGAGCATGCGCGTTACAGCATGCCTTCCGGCGGATGTTCGCAGGGCAACTTACCGTTAATGTAGCGCTCAATTTCTGGTAGCGAGAACGCATCTTCTTCGCCAACAAAACTAATCGAGACGCCTTTGGCACCCGCACGACCGGTACGTCCAATGCGATGAACATAATCTTCCGGATCTTCAGGCAACGTGTAGTTAATCACGTGGCTGACATCTTCAATATGAATACCACGCCCTGCGACATCAGTTGCCACCAGCACTTGGATTTCTCCTTCACGGAAGCTTTCCAAGGTTTTGATGCGCTGATTTTGCGGCACATCGCCAGATAGCATAGCGACACTGACGCCTGCTTTTTTCAGCAAATCATCTAGCTTGCGCACGAGATCACGACGGTTACCAAACACCATCACGCGCTCGAAGCTCTCTTGCGTCAGCAGATTCACCAACAGTCGCTGCTTATCGTCATCAGAGACTAGATAAACGCGCTGATCGATATCTGCCTGGTTCTCAACGGTGACTTCAATCTCTACATGAGCAGGATCGAGCGTCCATTGACTCGCTAGGTTCAAGATATCGTCGGTAAAGGTTGCCGAGAACAGAAACGTCTGGCGCTCCTCTTTTTTAGGCGTATAGCGAATGATGCGCTTCACATCGGGAATAAAGCCCATGGAAAGCATGCGATCCGCTTCATCCAATACAAACACTTCAACTTCGGAAAGGTCGATATCGCGCTTCTGGTGGAAATCCAGTAAGCGACCGGGTGTTGCCACCAGAATATCGATCTTCTTACCCAAGCTGTCGCGCTGCTTTTGATAGTCCATGCCGCCGACAACACTGGCCACATTGAGCTGCGTGAAGCGAGCAAGCGCTTTAGCATCTTTTTCAATTTGCAGTGCCAGCTCCCGGGTAGGCGCAATAATCAACGCACGGGGTGCGCCTTGTTTTTGGCCATCAGGGGTCGGCTCTTCCAGAAAATAAGCCATTACCGAGATCAAAAAGGCGGCGGTTTTTCCGGTGCCTGTCTGCGCCTTGCCGACAATATCGCCACCCAGCAACGTGTGACGCAGTGCCTCTGACTGAATAGGCGTGCAGTATTCAAACCCTTGGGCATGAATGGCACGCATTAAAGGCAGCGGCAAATCAAAGTCATGGAAGCGCCACTTGCCGGCAACGGCGGGCACCTGAAACTGACGAAGATCCCAGTTCGATTGACGACGACGCGGCTTCCGACGGCGGCGTTTAGGCTTGCGGTTCTGGGCCGATGCTGTGGTCTGTTCCGACTCGCTCATAGGCTGTGTATCTGTCCATTGCTGTGGATGTTAGGCATCACGAAGTGCGCATTGTACCAGGGGTTGGCGATAAGAGCGCGTCCTGCTGTCGAAGGAGTGCGCTTGCCTGTTAGAATGAGGCATAAATTAACCCAAGGAGCGCGACATGACGCGTAAGAAAAAAACTCGTTCGCTAGCGGATAAGGTAACTATCCGCACTGGTCGCCGCAAAGATTACAAAAAATGGCGCCATGACAACCCTGACCAAGTGGCTCCTTCACGCCGCTTTGTGGCTAAGAAGCAGCAACAACGCAAGCTTCAAGCCGTGCGTAAATTGGCACGCCAGCAAGACGGACAGAATATTGCCATCCATCCTGATAAAGAAGGAGACAACCCTTCAGGAGATCGTTCGTAATGCGTTTGGTCTCGTTTAATATCAATGGCATTCGGGCACGGCTTCATCAGCTTCAAGCGCTGATTGATACGCAGCAGCCAGACGTCATTGGCCTACAGGAAACCAAAGTACAAGACAGCGAGTTTCCCCTGGCTGACGTTGAAGCCATGGGCTATCACGTTTTTTATTACGGTCAAAAAGGCCACTACGGGGTTGCCTTAATGTGTCGGCAAAAACCCCAAGCGGTATTTTATGGCTTCCCTGATGATGAGGAAGACGCCCAACGCCGGATGATTGGCGTACGGTTACTAGCCGATAATGGTGAACCGGTCACTGTTTGGAATGGCTACTTCCCCCAGGGTGAAAACGTTGAACACCCAACTAAATTCCCACATAAAGCGCGCTTCTATCGGCAGTTGGCAAGCCTGCTACAAAACCAGCACCATCCTGAAGAGCAACTGGCGATCATGGGGGATTTCAACATATCGCCGGAAGATCAGGATATTGGCATTGGTGAACCGAGCCGCAAACGCTGGTTGCGCGAGGGCAAAGCCAGCTTTCAGCCTATCGAGCGAGAATGGCTTGAAGGTATAAAAGCGTGGGGCCTTAGCGACAGCTATCGGCTGTGCCACCCAGATAACAGTGAGTGGTTCAGCTGGTTTGACTATCGCTCAAAAGGTTTTGACCGCGAGCCAAAACGCGGCCTGCGCATTGACTACATTCTGGTGACTAAACCGCTTGCCGAATGCGTCACCGGTGCAGGCATTGATTATGAACTGCGCGGCATGGAGCGACCTTCCGATCACGCTCCTACCTGGAGTGATTTTGCGCTGACGCTTTCCCAGACAGACTAAGCACAAACAAGCTAAGCACACGTACGCCCCTTACGTTATTCGAGGGGCGTCTACTGTGGGCTTTTCACTTCACTCCTCAAAATTCGCCAACCACTGCTCTGCCTGATCATCACCAAGATTCGCCGCCTTGATAAGCGCTTCCTCAGCCTGACCATCTTGCCCCCAGCGGTAAGCCAGCTGCCCGTACTGCCGCCAGTCTTCCGCTTGCTGAGTGTTTTCAGCAAGTGCTTTCCAAGCGCTTAACGCCTTATCAACATGCCTAGCCTGCTGCCACGCCCTCGCCAGCAGCCGTAACGTTTCTTCATCACGCGCCAACACACCTTCTTGAATAGCCGCTTCTAAGTGCTCACCAGCCCTAGCTGGCGTACCACCCGCTAAATGCAGACGAATCAACGTTAAGCGATCTTCAGTCGTGGTGAACTTCCCCAGCTGCCATGCCATCTCCCACACACCAGCCGCCACACCAGCCTGGCCTGCTTGCTGAGCAAGCCCTGCCGCCTGACGCCAAGCATCAGGCTCGCTCTGCGCATTCAAATCACCCACTAGCCAACCGAGAGCTTGCTCGTTTTGTCCCGCATTGCGTAACACCACCGTGGTTAGTGCCTGCTGCGCGTCAGTCAATCCACCTTTTTGCAATAGCGGGAACAGCCATTCAGCGGCGTCATCCCAGCGCTCCACTTCCGCCAATAAGCGAATCAGTCGCCATGCTGATTCATCGTAGTGAGGACTGCCCTGGGATTGGGTTAGCCACTGCTCATATAGCGTGATGGCTTCAGTACGCTGGTTACCTGCGCGACGCAGCGACGCCTCATCACGCAGCCAGCGCAAAATTTGGCTGCTAGGCACGCTAGGGCGCTGCCGTGCGCTGGCTAACTCATCAGCTGCCGCAACGTGATCACCTTGACGCACCAACGCACTCGCAGCGAGCTGATGATAGAGCGCACTTGCCCACTGGTCCGCACGATTGCCGCCAGCGAGGCGCGCCGCCTGAGATCGCGCATGTCGCGTAATACGGTTGAGCACATCGCTATCAGCCTCGCCGCTGGGCTGCTCAGCTAATTGGCTTTGTAACCCATTAAGATCGCGAACAATGTCACCCGGCAGCGGTTCGTTCGCGTGCGCCATGACGCTTAGCGCGCTTAATACGACGATTCCCACCCAACGCTGCATACTCTTTCCTCGACTGGCATTTTCAATGGACTGACTCAACGAACCATTCCAACAAACCATTTCAACGAACTATTCCAACGAGCTGTTCCAACGGACTAGCTCAACGGGCTATCTCAACTGGAACTCAATGCGCTGCGTGGCGCGACGAAGCTGCTGACCGGGTTCGAACTGCCAGCGCGCGATCGCTTCGCGGGCTGCATCTTCAAACACTCGCCTCGGCTGCGCCCGCGTCACGCGAATCGTGCCGTTATCGACGCTACCATCTCGGCGAATAACAAACTCCACCTCAACAAAGCCTTCCATGCCCCGCCGCTGAGCACGCGGCGGATAAGAAGGATTCACGCGACTGGTCGGGGCAACTTGCCCGACACTGACAGGCTCATTCGATGGCGCTGGCTCTGCCACTGGCGCGGCCTCTCGCTGCGCTGTCGAAGGCGCAGGAGAAGGCGCTGCCGTTTCTGCTGGCTGTGGCGCAGGGTCAGGTTGCGGCGCTGGTCGTGGAGACGGCTTCGGCGCGGGCTGCGGGGTGGGTTCGGGAGTAATCTCAGTCAGCTCTGGTAACTCACTCTCCAACTCAACCGGCTCCACTGGCTCGTCAGGAAGCTCTACCTCAGGTAGCGCAATCGCACTCTCAGCGATAGGTGCCGGCGCTGGCATAGGCATCGGCGGCGGTGTTACTGGCGCTGCCTCTGAAGGCGCCGGCGGCGGTGCCTCCTGCTCTGGCGCCATCTCTGGCGCTTCTATCATGGTCATCGACATGGTCATGATCGGCGTCTCAGGCGAGCGCTCCGGGGGCGTTACCAGTAGCGCTAACATCCAAAACAAGCCAACGGCTAAGGCAATGCCGCCCAGTATCGAGAGGACATGACGAATCATGGTGCACTCCGGCTCGCTGCCACGGCGATCTGGTCAACACCCGCCTGCTTGAGGCGATCCATCACTTCAATCAACAAGCCAGTCGTGGATTCCCGATCGGCCTGGATAACAACGGAGCCATCATCACTCAACATGCCAGCGACCTGCTGGCCAATACGATGCACATCAACTGGCTTTCCATCGACCCAAACAGCCCCCTCCGGCGTCACAGCAATCAGCACCTGTGCATCGGGGCGCGGGCTTGCCGCTGCCGCTTCGGGGCGTTCAATCTCAACACCGCTCTCTTTAATGAAGCTGGTCGTCACAATAAAGAAGATCAGCATGATAAAGACAACGTCCAGCATCGGCGTTAGGTTAACTTCATTACTATCAGCCGTGGTGTCTATGGAACGGCGTCTACGCATCATTCTCCTCCAAGGCACGGGCTAAGCGGTCGTGTAACCGCTGGTCTTCGCGACGAATCACGTGCTCTAAACGACTAATAAACAGCAACCCCACCACAGCAATCGCCATGCCGGTTAGCGTGGGCAGCGTGGCACGGGCAACACCGTCGGCCATGGCCCGCGCCTGATGAGTATCACTAAGAGAAAGGCTATCGAACACGGTAATCATACCGGTGACAGTACCCAGTAAGCCTAGCAGTGGGCATAACGCTACAAGCAGTTTGATCCAGGGCAACGGGCGGCGTAGCTTAGCAACCAGCGCCTCTGTCCAGACATTGCGTAGCGTGCGTGCACTCCAGCTACGGTGGTCACTGCGTGCCGCCCAGCGACGAATCAGTTGGCGACGGGCACGCCGCCAACTAAAGCGGTAATACCACCAGCGCTCAATTGCCATCCCAAACACCAGCACGGCAACGAATGCCAGCACCACTAAAACGGCACCACCGGCATCAAGCAGCCGCTCAACGGGCTCAAGCCAAAGAGGTAACGTGGGCATATTAGGTCACCGCTTGCGCATTAGCCGTCGACTGCGCTTCAAGATGGTCAGCTAAGGTGGCACTGGCTTCACCTTCAATGGCCTGGGTAATCAAGCGACTCCGACTCGCCAAGGCCGTCTGAGCAAATAGTAGTGGCACGGCTGTTACAAGACCCAACACCGTTGTTACCAGCGCCTGGCTGATACCACCCGCCATTAGCTGCGGGTCGCCGGTACCAAACACGGTAATCGCCTGGAAGGTGACAATCATGCCGGTCACGGTACCCAGCAGACCCAGTAGCGGTGCAACGGCTGCCAGCAGCTTAACAATCGGCTGGCCACGCTCGATACGCGGCAGTTCAGCCAACACTGACTCATCTAACCTCGCCTCCAGTGCTTCCGGTGTTTGGTGCTTATCCAACTCCTGGAAACGCTGAAGCACGCGACCCAGCGGGTTATTAGCATTCGGTTGATCCAGCGTCTTACGCTGACGTCGCACCCGCGCACTGACGACGACCAGGTAAAGGTACTGCGCCAATGCCACTAATAGACCAAAACCACCCAGCGCTACCACGACGTAACCGACATAACCGCCCTGCTGGAATCGCTCCCAAAGACTTGGCTGCTGAGCAAGAGCTTGCAGCACGCTACCTTGGGTAGGATCAATGGCAAATACACGGCTTTCACCTTGATGATAGGCCGCCAGCACATCGCTGATTTCAGCAGGAGTATGCGGTACTTCCGCCAAGCCACCATCATCCTGGCCTTTGCTGAGCAACGCTGTGTCAGTAAACGCTGCAAAATCACCCAAGCGCACAACGCTTCTCGATTCAATCTCACCACTGGCATCGGCCACCGGTAATTCAAGGCGCTCGGCACGCCCAGTGCTCAGCGTTAGCATCGCTAAACTGTCCACGACAGTTTCGATTTGTTGACGCTCCAGCACCTCGATCTCATTAAGACGCGGTGGCAACGCATTAGCATCTAGCGTTAACCAGCTATCACCGCCTAGTTCTTTACGCACCTCTTCGCTGTGCCGTGACAGATCCGCCAGTAGCGAGGTGAGCGCTTCGCCCTGCTCTTCCTGGCGCGCGGCCAGCGCTTGAGCCTGTTGCGCTTGTTCCTGCTGCTGCGCGGCTAATGCGACTTGCTGTTCTTCTGCAGCTTGATGTTCAGCCCGCGCCTCTGCTAGCACTTCATCCAGCGCCTCTTGATCTTCAAGGAACGACTGCAAGCGCACTTGGTCACGCGCCTCAGCGGCTTCGCGAGCTTCACGTAACGAACCAACGCTGTCAGTTTGCGCCATTGCCATACTGCCGCCCAGAAGGCTGGCCAGTAATGCAAAACAGATGATGCTTCTGCGCGCGCCTCGCTGGCGTGTTAACAGACTCATTGCTGGCCCCCTGCGTGGTCATTAGCACTAATGGAAAGCGGTAGACGCAGCAGCTCTGGCGTGCGCTGATCGTCAGCAATACGTAGACCGTTACGCACCTCGCGGCGGGCGCTTTCATCAAGCGCCTGCCACTCACCGCTCGCCTTATCCCACACACCACCTTCTCGACCATCAGGGGTCAGGTAATAAAAGCCGATTCGGCCAATGCGCAAATAGTCCACTTCACGCGGATTACCTTCTGCTAATTGCAAACGACCACGCCAGCTATCCACTTCACGGCCATACGCTAACTCGGCACGCCAAGCTTCCAGCAAATTGGCAATCCGCGCCGCACTCTCTGACGGTTGCTGCTCAGCGGGTTGAACACGCGCTAAACGCTCGGTTTTCAGAAACGGCAGGTCAGACTCGATCCAACTGATTAGCTGCTCTGTCATGTCCTGCTCAACAGCAGGCAGCGCGGCGCGCGTGTCGCTTAACGTATCGAGCGCCTGGCCAAGGCGCTGCTGGCGCTCAGTTTCACTGGCCAGACGGCCACTTAAAGCAGCATTGGATGCTTCCATCTGGCGGGTTTCCCGCTCTAGGCGGCGCAGCTCTTCAATCGCTGAACGCGTAGCGTCATCAGCCTCATCAATTTGCTGCTGAAGTGCGGACTGCGCTTGCTGGGCCTCGACACTCTGGGCCGCTTGATCGACTGTCTCATCACTTGCCATTAGCGTACCGCTGACCAGCACTCCGGCAAGCCAGCCTCCATGCAAGGCAAAGAAAGGCCTTTTCAGCACGTTACGTCTCCGTTACTGATTAGCACGTCGCCATTAACGGCGCGCTAGAAACTCATTAGGTATAATGAACGATTTGCGTTTCGTTTAAGCAGTGCATAGCCTAACACTAATAGAATAAATGACAATATTAATCATTAGCATTCAATGGTGTTTCGCTGCTGACCGTCACTCCACCATAAAAAAAAGGGCGCCAAGTGGCGCCCTTCAGTAAAAACACAGGAAAAGCGTTTCTAAGCAGCAACCACAACATGCTGCTTGGTCAACGGCGCCAACGGCAGCTTTAATGCCTCTTCGCGGGTTACCCAAGTCGTTTCAGCAATCTCTGCCCCAGCATGGACAGGCTGATCAATCATCAGACTGAACAACTGCGCTTCAATAACTGTATCAGGCTCATTGGCTGCTAAAGCACGCTGCATGCCCAAAGGAAGTAGCTGATCACCTGTTATACGTAAGCCAATTTCTTCCTCTAACTCACGGCAGAGTGCCGCTATGGCTTCCTCTCCCAGCTCGATTTTACCGCCTGGCTGCATAAAAAAGCGCGTGCCCTGCTTGCGCACTAATAGCAAGCGCCCTGAAGAGTCGCTCACTACTGCCGCTGCTATTTTTAGCAAATTCTGCGCCTTATCAGTATTGCCTGGCACTGCTCCCTCCTTGCCTCATCAAGCTATCAACGACGTTGCAAAGCCGCCAACGATAAGCTTAAAACGCCCAGTCGTCGTCTTCGGTGGCAACAGCCTTACCAATCACATAGGAAGAACCAGAACCGGAGAAGAAGTCGTGGTTTTCATCCGCACTCGGCGAAAGCGCGGCCATAATGGTTGGGTCGACGTCGGTGACGCTGCTGGGGAACAACGGTTCAAACCCGAGGTTCATCAGCGCCTTGTTGGCGTTGTAGTGAAGGAATTTCTTCACGTCTTCCGTTAAGCCCACCTCATCATAGAGCGATTCGGTGTAGCGCACTTCGTTGTCGTAAAGTTCTAGCAGCAGCTCATAAGCGTAGTCTTTCACTTCTTGCTGGCGCTCGGGCGTGGCTTCTGCCAGCGCTTGCTGGAACTTGTAGCCAATGTAGTAGCCGTGCACGGCTTCATCGCGAATGATCAAACGAATCAGATCAGCCGTGTTAGTCAGCTTGGCGTGGCTCGACCAGTACATCGGCAGGTAGAACCCGGAATAGAACAGAAATGACTCAAGGAAGACGCTAGCCACTTTACGCATTAACGGATCGTCGGAGCGGTAACGCTCAAGAATCAATTCAGACTTCGCCTGCAGCGTCGGGTTTTCTTCACTCCAGCGAAACGCATCATCTACATCCCGCGTCGCGCACAGTGTTGAGAAAATCGAGCTGTAAGAGCGCGCATGCACCGACTCCATAAAGGCGATATTGGTGTAAACCGCCTCTTCATGGGGTGTGCGTGCATCTTCCATTAATACCGGCGCTCCCACGCTGCTCTGGATTGTATCGAGCAGCGTCAGGCCAGTGAACACACGAATCGTCAGCTGTTTTTCCTGCTGTGTCAGGGTGTTCCACGATTGAATATCGTTGGAGAGCGGCACTTTTTCTGGCAGCCAGAAATTGCTGGTCAGGCGGTTCCACACTTCCAGGTCTTTATCGTCCTGAAGGCGGTTCCAGTTGATCGCATCGACCCGCGATAAGCGTTGCATAGTGGTCATCAGAATTCTCTCACCAACATGATCTAATAAAAGCGATATACGATTACAGCGAGCAGGAGACGCAGCCTTCTACTTCCGTACCTTCAAGCGCGCTCTGGCGTAAACGGATGTAGTAAAGCGTCTTGATGCCCTTACGCCACGCGTAAATTTGCGCTTTGTTGATATCCCGCGTGGTGGCGGTATCAGGGAAGAACAGCGTCAACGACAGCCCCTGATCAACGTGTTTAGACGCTTCAGCATAGGTATCGATAATTTTCTCAGGGCCAATTTCATAGGCATCCTGGAAATAATCGAAGTTCGCCTCATTCAAGAATGGCGCTGGATAGTAAACACGCCCCAGCTTGCCTTCTTTACGGATCTCAATTCTCGCTGCCACCGGGTGAATACTCGAGGTGGAGTGGTTGATATATGAGATAGAACCCGTTGGCGGCACCGCCTGCAGGTTACGGTTATACAGCCCGTGCGCCATTACCGATGCCTTTAGCGCCTGCCACTCTTCCTGGGTAGGTAGTGCAATACCGCTACGCTCGAACAAATGACGCACTTTCTCAGTTTTCGGCAACCACGCTTGATCGGTGTACTTATCAAAGAAAGCGCCCGATGCGTAGGTGGAGTCTTCAAACCCTGCAAAGGCTTCGCCGTGTTCGATCGCCAGCTGGTTAGACGCACGAATCGCATGGAATGCCACACAGTAGAAGTAGAGATTGGTAAAGTCCAAGCCCTCTTCCGAACCATAATAAATGTGTTCGCGCGCCAGGAAACCGTGCAGGTTCATTTGCCCGAGGCCAATGGCGCGAGACTTGGCGTTACCTTCAGCAATGGAAGGTACACTGCGCAGGTTGCTCATCTCAGAAACCGCGGTCAAACCACGAATGGCAATCTCAACGCTGGTGCCAATATCGCCTGAGTCCATCACTTTAGCGATGTTCATCGAACCAAGGTTACAGGAGATGTCCTGACCGACCTGACGATAACCAAGATCGTCATCGTATTCGGTGGGCGTATTCACCTGGAGAATTTCAGAGCAAAGGTTGCTCATATTGATACGACCGGCAATCGGGTTCGCACGGTTAACCGTATCTTCAAACATGATGTACGGATAGCCCGATTCGAACTGTAGCTCGGCCAGGGTTTGGAAGAATGCACGTGCATTGATCTTGTGCTTACGAATACGCGCATCCGCGACCATTTCATGGTACTTCTCGGTCACGCTGATATCCCCAAACGGCACGCCATAAACCCGCTCAACATCGTAGGGCGAGAACAGGTACATATCGTCGTTGCGCTTGGCCAGCTCAAAGGTAATGTCCGGAATCGTTACGCCCAGCGACAGCGTTTTAATGCGGATTTTTTCATCGGCATTTTCACGTTTAGTGTCGAGAAAACTCAGAATATCCGGGTGGTGAGCATTTAAATAAACCGCACCTGCGCCCTGGCGCGCACCTAACTGATTAGCGTAGGAGAAGGCATCTTCCAGCAGTTTCATAATCGGGATAATACCCGAGGACTGGTTCTCGATACGCTTAATGGGTGCGCCGGACTCGCGGATATTAGTCAACAAGAAGGCAACACCGCCGCCGCGCTTAGAGAGCTGCAACGCGGAGTTAATCGAGCGACCAATCGACTCCATGTTGTCTTCAATACGCAGCAGGAAGCAGGAAACCAGCTCACCGCGCTGCTGTTTACCACAGTTCAGGAAAGTCGGCGTAGCTGGCTGAAAACGGCCGCTAATAACTTCATCAACCAGTGACTTAGCCAATGCCTCATCGCCACGCGCCAGCGTCAACGCCACCATGCAGACACGGTCTTCATAGCGCTCAAGGTAACGCTTACCGTCGAACGTTTTCAGCGTGTAGCTGGTGTAATACTTGAAAGCGCCCAAGAAGCTCGGAAAACGGAATTTATAGGCGTATGCCTGCTCAAACAGCGCCTTAATAAAGGCAAAGCTGTACTGGGCCAGCATTTCTGCCTCGTAGTACTGCTCTTCCACTAGGTAATCGAGCTTCTCTTCCAACGAGTGGAAGAACACGGTGTTTTGATTAACGTGCTGCAGGAAATACTGGCGGGCGGCTTCGCGATCTTTATCGAGCTGCAATTCACCGTTGGCACCGTATAGATTCAACATCGCGTTCAGCGCATGGTAATCCAGGGTACGCGCCTCGGACACCCCCGCAGTAGGCCGTTTTGTTTCTGCCGAGTTTTTTGTAGCGCCATTGTTAGCGGCTACGTTGCTAGAGACTGAGCTTGACGTTTCCAAAACTCTTCTACTCCTTTGCGGACCTTGGCGACATCGTCGTCAGTGCCAAACAGTTCAAATCGATAAAGCAGCGGCACTTGGCACTTTTGAGCAATAATTCGCCCTGCCAATCCGTATGCCTCACCAAAATTCGTATTACCAGCGGCAATAACACCTCTAAGGAGGTGCCGATTGTGCTCATCATTTAAAAATCGAATCACCTGCCCCGGCACTGCCCCTTCGGCATAGCCGCCACCATAGGTAGGTGTCACTAATATGTAGGGCTGCTCTACGCGTGGCGTTGGTTCTTCACGGTTTAGTGGCAGCCGCTGGGCGCTTAAGCCAAGCTTTTGTATAAAACGGTGGGTATTGCCTGACTTAGTTGAAAAATAAACTAACGAACGATTACGCCCAGCTTTCACATCAGCGTTTTGCATAGCGACGTTTTACGCTAGTGCTTGAATGCGGTCAGGACGAAAACCAGACCAATGATCCTCACCCGCAACCACGACGGGTAACTGACGATAACCCAGCGCTTCCACTTCCTCCTGGGCACCGCTTTCAGCAGTGATATCGATAACGGTATATTCTAGGCCCTGCTTATCCAGTGCACGGTAGGTAGCAGTGCATTGAACACAAGCAGGCTTGCTATAAATTTGGATATCCATGGCTATTTTTTCCTTTTCATAGCGGTGTTTTTCGGGTAGAGCACATCTTGTGCTCGCCCTCTCTGGAAGACACAACGCATACTATATATAGACCATGAGAAAATCAACTCAAGCATATATGGTATTTTTTCATCCACAGGTTATTGACAGCTCGCACCCAATATCATACCCAGCAGCCTCTCAATAGCCGCCTAAAACGCGCTTCCCCGAACCACCCCAGGCACGCTCTCAATAGCCCTCATTAGGGTCATCACAAGAGCTATTTCAGAAACAGCTAAACCTTCTCCCAAAAACAAAAAAAACCGCTTCCCAATGGAAGCGGTTTTTTTTCCAAGGCGCCAACTAGCTTGGCGCCTTTCTCACAGCGCGTGAGTTTAGCCCGGCTTATTCACGAGACTCACCTGAAAACGAAGATGGCGA